>JARKPE010000079.1 GCA_029975415.1 Dysgonamonadaceae bacterium
GTCGGACTAATGGACGAAACATGGGCACAACAGGGATATATCCTACAATTCGGTAGTGTTGCACGTCGTGTAATACGACAAAGGTTCTGTTTTCAACGAAAAAGGACAGAAAGTTCCTCAACTTGTGATCCACGTTTCGGAAAAAGTGAAACAAAATGCCGACTTTTTACTGTTCAGCGATGTAATTTTGCCTTGTAGATCTCAGCTGGGAAACATACCAAAACAATGGACAGATACATGGCTCACCTCACTGGGCATCGAACGGTTGGAACGAAAAACGAATGACATTTACGCCCATTTGAAACGATTCAACAATTCTTGGGATGATACATTCTATGTGTTGCTGGCACGAAATTTCGGTTTCGGGCTCAATTCGGACGAATTCGAACGACTTGCCCTGAGCCTGCCCTATAGCTATATTCGAAAGCATTCAGACAATCTGTTTCAGGTTGAAGCATTGCTTTTCGGACAAGCCGGAATGTTGGAAGAAAACCTGGAAAATGATGACTATTATTTCGAGCTTCAGCGCGAATACCAATTTCTGAAAAAGAAATTCATGCTTAAACCTTTGGAGGACGTACACTTCAAAAAACTTCGTACCCGACCGCAAGGATTTCCACAAGTCAGAATAGCCGAATTGGCCGCGGTCATCCAACAATCGGATCGCTTGTTTTCAGCCATTCTCGAAAAAGAAGATCCTTTGCAGCTGCGAATGTTTTTTCAGATTAATGCTTCGGAATATTGGCAAACCCACTATTCCTTTGGAAAACCCTCCAAGAAAATATCCAAATCATTGGGAGATAACTCGCTCGATGCCATTCTCATCAATTCGGTTGTTCCGCTCCTCTTTGCCTATGGCAAACAAAACAATATCGAAAAATATACCGACCGAGCCATTCCCATCCTCGAAGCCCTGAAACCGGAAAAAAACAGCATTGTACGGGAATTTCGTTCAGCAGGGATTGATATGGAAAATGCCTTTGACACGCAGGCAGCGATTCAACTCTACAGGGAATATTGTCAGAAACGAAAATGTCTCTTCTGCCGTTTTGGACATCGCATCTTGTCGAATGGTTTTCACTATTTTTCAGATTCATCGATGCTAAATCTTTGAAAAACATTGTATTTTTGTGGTCGTTTATATTCAACCACAGCGTCAAAGAGAAGCTTATGCGCGATAATCTACTTTCTTTCCTTACGATACTGTTTTTCATTGTGCTTACTATCAGTATGATGCATTCGTGCGCCAATATGGCATCCCCTTCCGGAGGATTGTATGACGAAAATCCACCGGTTGTACTCAAAGCTATACCCGAATTCAATTCCACAAATGTGGATAAACAAACCATCGAAATTTTTTTCGATGAAAATATCAAAATTGAAAAACCTTCCGAAAAAATTATCATTACCCCACCGCAGCAAAATTTTCCCGAGATTAGCGCTGTCGGGCGAAAAGTGGTCGTCAAACTAAAAGATGATTTGATTCCTAATACAACTTACACCGTCGATTTTACGGATGCCATCGTTGACAATAACGAAGGCAACCCGCTTGAAAACTTTTCGATATCTTTTTCTACCGGCGATCAGCTCGATACACTCGCCATAGCCGGGAATGTTCTCGAAGCCGAGAACCTGGAACCCGTATCGGGAATTTACGTCGGAATACATTCCAATCTCGAGGACACCGCCTTTACCAAAAGTCGTTTTCAACGTATTGGCAGAACCGACTCGAAAGGTCGATTCACGATAAAAGGGATCGCACCGGGTCGCTACAAAATTTATGCGCTCAACGATCTGAATCGCGACTACAAATACGATAATCCGGCTGAAGCAATTGCTTTTCTCGACAGCATTATCGTTCCTTTCACAGTTCAGGAAACCCGCACTGATACGATTTTCAACAAAAAGGATACAACTCAAATAGACACCATCAAAACGACCCAATTTACCCGATTTTTGCCCGACGACATTGTTTTGAGGTCATTCATTAGTGATTTTCAGCGCCAATATCTCCAAAAACACGAACGACCCGAACAATACAAACTTTCGATGTTTTTTGCCGCTCCCACATCAAAACCAACATTTCGCTTACTCATACCCGAACGAAACGACACCTCGTGGTACGTGGAAGAAAGAAGTGTAAACAACGACAGTATCACCTTGTGGATTACCGACTCAACTGTATATAAAACCGATAGTATCCTCATGCTGGTCAATTACGTGAGAACCGACTCATTGAACCAAAATTATATTGACACCGATACACTCCGTTTTAATTTTCGAAAACCCAGAGAGACCAAACCCAAAGACGACAAAAAAGATAAAAAAGATGACATTCAATACCTTCGGATTACAAGCAATATTCAGGCGAATCATGAAATTTACCAACCGATTCGTATCGAATTTGAGCAGCCGGTGATACAATTTGACACCGCACATATCAAACTCCTCCGAATGGTAGATTCCTCGTATGTCGCCTCGCCCTATTCTATCGAAAAAGACTCGCTCAATTCGCGAAAATATGTTTTGCGGACGCGATGGGCTCCCGGCGGACAGTATCGTTTCGAGATAGATTCAGCCGCCTATACAAGCTACTACGGATTGTGGAATAATAAGGTTTCGCAAGATTTCACAGTCAAGAAGCTCGATCAGTATGGAAATCTTCTTATAACAATTTCGGGATTACCCGATGACAAAGACGTATACGTAGAGCTATTGGACAAAAACGATAAACCTTTCAGAAAAACTCTCGTCAAAAACAATGAAGCAATTTTCATGGATCTCAATCCCGGAACAATTTACGCCCGCCTGTTTATCGACGAAAACAGAGATGGAAAATGGACGACCGGTAATTACGAAAAAAAACGTCAACCCGAAGTTGTTTATTATTATCCACGCTATTTCGAAATAAGGGCATATACAGATCACGAAGAGATATGGAATGTGAATGAAACTCCCCTCATAAAACAAAAACCGCTTGAAATTACCAAAAATAAACCTGAAGTTAAGAAACGCCGAAACTTAAATGAACAATCAACCCGTCAAAATCAACAAAATGACTCAGGGATGAATCCAGGTCGGAGTACACAAAATAATCCCTTTTTAAGTCGATAACAAGAATGGAAAATTAATAAATTAGAAATCGCAATGAAAATTAAAAAGAAAATACAGCTTACGATTACATCCTTGTGCATTTTTTTCCTCATGGGACTTACAGCCTCCGCGCAGTGTAAAATCGAGAACAAGGCCTTTAAGGAAGGAGAAAAATTGAATTACGACTTGTATTTCAAGTACGGGGTTATCAATGCAAAAGCGGGTGTAGGCTCGCTCACCACCACGTTGACAAATGTCGCAGGAAAAAGTGCTTACAGAATCAAATTACTTGCCAATACCAGCGGATTTGTCGGAAACATGTACACGGTGAATGATACACTTACAGGTTATGTAGATACCAATATGGTTCCGCTTCTATTCACAAAAGAAGCTTTCGAGGGGAAAGATTACTCTACGGATCGACAATCTTATTCGTATCAGAATGGAGAAATGAAAATACGATCAATCCGACACTGGAAAGGAAAACTCCGGTTCGACACCATATTCACAACCAACAAGTGTTCATACGACTACATTTCTGTTCTTGCTTTGGCTCGCAATCTCGACTATTCGGATATGAAACAGGGAGAAAACATCCCTATTCAGTTTGTAACGGGTCGAAAAATTGTAAATATGTCGATTCGTTATATGGGTACAGGATCAGTTAAAGCGAATGACGGAAAAACCTACGATTCCATCAAATTGTCGCTCATGATTTTGGACGACGCTTTCACCGATCAGCAGGAAGCTATGAACGTTACTCTTACCAATGATCTCAATCGCATACCCCTCACCATCGAAATTGGTCTGAAAATAGGATCTATGCGAGTCGTACTAAAGAATTTTTCAGGAATAAGACATCCTATCAATTAAATTTCATAACTCTTCAAATTTTACGCTCTATGAAACAACAATTAATTACAATCTTTCTTGCAACGACAGCAATTTTCTTGACGTATGCCAATGGTGCGAGCGCGCAAAACGACGACACAGCAGCAAGTCCTGATGGCGTAGTGCTTTTTGTAGAATTTTCGTTCGACGAAAACAACATTGACACGGCTATTGAGCTAATGACACGAATGCAATCTCAAGTTCTCGAAAACGAAGAAGGTTGCCTTGCCTACGATTTATTGATGAGCGAAGAAGAACCTAATAAAATTTTCGTGTACGAAAGCTACGAAAATCAGGATGCTTTAAAGAAACACAACAATTCTCCTTATTTTAAGGAAATAGTGGGCGGAAAATTAAAAAAACTGATCAAAAATCAAACCGTAAAAACGCTTTATCTGATTAATACGGAGGAAAATGAAGCGACTGAAGATTTTATGATGGATGCCGAGCCTTAAAGTAAACCGGCATCGCGAAACATTTTCGCATAAAAAGAGGCCTTTTCTTCCAACGACTTTGGATAAGCCCTTGATGATGAAGGCATGCGATAAAGACGATACAATTGCTTATCGATTGGGATTTCTATAAAATTTCCGATCGATGGTCGTTTTTCAACTGAAGGGATTTGCAACAACAGCGTATCCATAGCTTTTTCACCTGTAACTGCCACAAAACTACAGGAAGGAATTTCGAGAAGGAGAGAGCGGATATCAATCGGAGCTATTACTTCCAAATCCCGATCTGAAGCATTCCCTTTATGGCGAATCACTTTATGACCCATATCGAAAACAGCGATTCGCTTTTCTTCCAGAAAAACAATGATTCGCTCTTTATTGAAAGATTTTTTGTCTTCGGTCAAAAAATAATCTTTGTTGTTAAAAAACACCACGCCCATTATTCGCCACATATCGTTCTGAAAATTAGGATAAAAGAAATCCATCTTCCATTTCGAGCGTGGAGGAGGAAAACTACCCAAAAGTAAAACCATCGAATCGGATGGCAGAAAAGGCAGCAACGGATGAATTTCTATTTGCGATTCGTTCATTTTTTAATATTTCAGCATACCATTGTGATGCGTGAAAAGTGAAGTTTATCAAACATTATGGGCAAAACCATCTCTTTTGGACAACAAAGAAATGGAAATTGCCTGCTTAAACAAAACCGAAATTAATACAAAATCATCAAAAAAGCATACCTTTGCAAATCTTATTATCAATTTTGATATGTCTGAACTCTCTTCTTTGCAGTGGATCATTCCCGAGCCAACATTGAGGCGATTGCCTTTGTATTTAGCTTACATAAAAATGCTGAAAAAGCAGGGGGAAACGCACGTGTCTTCAACTCAAATTGGAGAAAAAATCTACGTTTCCTCAACGCAAATAGCGAAAGATCTCTCGTATGTCGATGCAAGCGGCAAAACCCGAGTGGGATATGAGATCGATTCGTTGATTGAGACACTCGAAGATATACTCGGCTTTAGCTCAAAACACAAAGCCGTGCTGTTCGGAGTAGGAAGTCTCGGAGCAGCGCTCCTGGCCGATTCGGGGCTCGAACAATACAGTCTGAAAATCGAAGCCGGTTTTGATATCAATCCCGCGGTAGTAAACCAAACTATAGGACAAATACCTGTTTTTCATTCCAAAGAATTTATCGACCGAAATAAAATCATCAAAGCCGAAATCGGTGTACTTACAGTGCCTTCGGAAATTGCACAACAAGTTGCCGATTACATGATAGAAGGAGGAATACGAGGCATCTGGAACTTCACGCCATTCCGCATTCGTGTACCTGAGAACATCGTTTTGCAAAACACATCTATGTATGCCGATCTGGCAGTAATCTTCAACAGGCTGAATGCTCATCATTCTTCGAAATAATTTATCTATATGAAGGTATTTGCTATAGGTCTCAATTACGGCTCTCACAATCAGGAAATGAAACGCACCTTCGAAAGTCCCAAGCCGGTAATTTTCATGAAACCCGATACGGCCGTTCTCAAAGATGGCAAGCCGTTTTTCCTCCCCGATTTTTCGAACGAAATTCATTACGAAACAGAAATTGTGATTAAAATAAGTCGATTGGGGAAAAATATTTCCGAACGATTTGCTTACCGATACTATAACGAGCTTACGGTTGGTATCGATTTTACTGCGCGCGATTTGCAGGTACAACAAAAACAGCTTGGCTTACCGTGGGAAATCTCGAAAAGTTTTGACAACTCCGCACCCATAGGCACATTCGTTTCTAAAGAGTTGTTTCCCGACATCCAGAATATCCCCTTTCATCTGGATATCAATGGTACTACTGTGCAACAAGGCAATACCAAAGATATGATTTTCTCCGTTGACAAAATAATAGCTTACGTAAGTCGGTTTTTTACTTTAAAAATCGGCGATCTCATTTTCACCGGAACACCGGCCGGAATAGGGCCCGTTCGCATCGACGATCATCTCGAAGGGTTTGTTGGCGATCAAAAGTTGCTCGATTTTAAAGTAAAATGACGGTTCAAACTACAATAAAAAGCGATTTATTTTGTTTCTACTCTAAAAAGTACATTCACGATATGAAAAAAATATTTTTCGCAACTCTCTTCCTCCTTTTTGCCACCGGCATCGGCCATTCGGCATTCGGGCAAGATTATAATCCTATTCCCATAGCCGTTCCTTCTTTACAAATTGCTCCTGACGCACGCGGAGGTGGAATGGGCGATATCGGCGGAGCCACATTGCCCGATGTCTATTCACAATATTGGAATGCTGCCAAATATGCTTTCATACAGAGCAACACCGGATTCGCCGTTTCGTACACACCCTGGTTGAGTAAACTGGTTAGCGATATCTATTTGACCTATGTTACAGGATACTGGAAATTTGGAAACGAAAATCTGAATGCCGTAAGCGCCTCGTTCCGATATTTCTCACTGGGCAATATCGATATTACCGATTTGAATGGTGAATTTTGGCAAAGCGTATCACCTTACGAACTTTCCTTTGATGTTGCCTATTCGCGAAGACTGTCCGAAACATTCTCTGGAGCAGTTACATTACGCTATATCCGATCAGACTATTCGACAGGTGCCGAAGAAGACATTACGCCCGGCAATGCATTTGCCGCTGACATTTCGGGATACAACGAATCGTATCTGAATATCGGCCGTTCCGAAGCACTCTTGGGGTTGGGATTTAGTATTTCGAATATCGGGACCAAGATATCGATGGATGGCGGCAACACTTCGGAATTTATCCCGACAAACTTCCGCTTGGGGGCTTCGCTAGCCTATCCTATCGATAACCTCAATACAATTGGGTTCAGTGTCGATCTGAACAAACTGCTGGTTCCGACACCACCCATCAGGGGCGAAAACGAATCGGATGCCGATTGGCAAAAACGGGTGAACGAATATCGCGACATATCACCCATTTCCGGCATTTTCAAATCGTTCGGCGATGCACCCGGCGGATTCGAGGAAGAAATGCAGGAAGTGATGTGGTCTGTGGGAACTGAATACACATACGACAGAAAATTTTCGGTTCGTGCCGGATACTTCAACGAAAGTGCTTACAAGGGCAACCGAAAATATTTTGCGTTCGGCGCCGGATTCGACATTAAAAATGCTTTTCGAATCGATGCGGCATATTTGGTTTCGACTGTGCAAAACAATCCGCTCGATCAGACTTTACGGCTTTCAATTGGTTTCGACATTGATGGAATTCGCAATTTAATGTATTAATAGGAATAGGAAATGATCATACGCATTGGCTTCGGATATGACATGCACCGGCTTCAGTCGGGACGCGAATTATGGATCGGCGGAATAAAAATCGAACACGAGAAGGGATTATTGGGACATTCGGATGCCGATGTTCTCATTCATGCCATCTGCGATGCTCTTTTGGGCGCAGCCAATTTGCGCGATATCGGTTTCCATTTCCCTGATACGGCTTCCGAATTCGAACTTATCGACAGTAAGATTTTGCTGGCAGAAACCCTTCGATTGGTTGAGGAAAAAGGATATTCACTCGGCAACATCGATGCCACTGTGTGTGCCGAACATCCTAAGCTGAATCCTCATATACCGCTCATGCAACAAACATTGGCCGGCATACTTCACACCGAAATAGACAATATTTCGATAAAAGCCACTACTTCCGAGCGTATGGGATTTGTAGGTCGGGAAGAAGGAATAACGGCCTATGCCGTTGCTCTTATCCAAAAACCATAAAACACCACAACTAAGAAGCATCCATGTTCGATTATCTTAAAAGGGTACGCACGGCTAAAGGGTTTGGTGTTCATTCGCCTTTCGCTTTCAACTTTATCACCAACGTACTTTTCGAAAAACTCCCCTATTACGCTTATTTCGACATCCCTCGATATTTATCCGAAAAACACATTGATGCCCCAATTTCGTCGATCCATCAACTTTCTTTTCGCCTCGTGAACTTTTTTCGTCCGAAAAACGTATTAATTTTCGGAGGAGAGCAAGATTATGCTTTACCATTATTCGTCAACGCTGGGTCGCCGGAAGCTCGAATTATCTGCTTGACCGATCAGGAAACAAAAAGGAAAATGAGCGAACTTTGTGAAGCAATGGAATTTTGGCACGAATTTCGCTTGGAACCAATGGATGCCATTATCGTCGATATGCAATTTCTACCGAAAACTTATGATATTTCGATAGAAAATATTTTGAAAATCAGCAATAACGAAACTTTTTGGATGATAAGGCATATTGATACTGACAAGGAGTCCCGAAGATTTTGGAAAGATATACAAAACGATCCACGAATAGCGCTTACGTTTGACATGCGACAGGATGGCATTGTTATTCTAAATTCTTCGTATTATAAATTAAACTATCTCGTGTGAGAAGTATCTAATTTTTCGCAAATGAAAAAGAGTTTGATTTATACTAAAACGGGTGATAAAGGCACAACCTCACTGGTAGGTGGCACAAGAGTCGAAAAAACGCATATTCGCCTCGATGCCTATGGCACTGTGGACGAACTAAATAGTTTTGTGGGTTGGCTCGCTTGCGTAATCGAGGACAACGAAACAAAGACATTTTTGTCTTTCGTACAAAACAAATTGTTTGCTGTCGGTTCCTATCTGGCTACCGAAACAGAATCTGTCGCTCCAAAAGCAGCCAGCATCATTTCGGAGGATGATATTACAAAAATAGAAACCGAAATCGACAGGCTTGACGAAAAATTGCCCAAACTAAACCGTTTTGTTCTTCCGGGTGGAAGCGAAGCGGCTTCTCGAGCACATATATGCCGATCGATATGTCGCCGTGCCGAACGAATGATTTATAAGGTAGCTGAAAAGTATCCTGTTGATGAACGCATTACAAGATTCGTTAATCGGCTCTCAGACTATTTTTTCGTTTTGGCACGAAAAGAGGCGAACGAAAAGGGGGAAGAAGTGCATTGGGAAAAATAATCAAATAGAAATTTTATTATATTTGCGCGAAATTTACGAAACAAGAAAAAATTAATCAGATAATAAAATCACCATGTATTGGACATTAGAATTGGCTTCGAAACTTGAAGATGCTCCATGGCCTGCAACTAAGGATGAATTGATCGATTATGCGCAACGTTCGGGTGCGCCCTTGGAAGTGATCGAAAATTTGCAGGAAATAGAAGAAGAAGGGGAAATTTTTGAATCCATCGAAGATATTTGGCCCGATTATCCAAGTAACGAAGATTTCTTCTTCAACGAAGACGAATATTAATTTAATCGAGCATTCGATTTTAGCAGGCTTATCTGCAGGATATCGACTTACTAGTTATGGAAGAGTGTCGCAAAGAAATTTTACGACACTCTTTCGATTTTTACTTGTAAAATATTCGATATTCCCACGGACCCAAATTCATCGATTTTTGCGAAGAGACTTCCGCGTTGTCAGGAAATACCTTAAAGCCCTGTCCCGGAAAATCCTGTTCGAAATCCACTTTTTGCGTTTTTTTGCTGAAATTAAAGACACAGACCACTTCGTTTTGATCTTTTGCCCGCTTAAAAGACCAAATATTGCGAGCATTGTTATTGCCAATCTCAATCAAATCACCACCCCTTTCCTGACACATCAGTGCCGGATTACTTTTTTTCAATTTGTTCAACGAACGATAAAAATCGGTGAATCCGTCGCGATCATTCCACGAAATACTGTCTTTCTCGAAAAATAGCAGCCTTCGATTCAATCCAACTTCCTGACCGCTGTAGATAAGCGGCATGCCCGGAAGAACATAAGTGAGCGCAGCAAATGTTTTGGCGGCATCGCCCATTCGCTCAAACTCAGTTCCGTTCCATGAGTTTTCGTCGTGATTCGAAGTAAATATCATCGGAATAGCATTCGGCGAGAAATCGGTTTTCATTTTTTGCAGCGCTGTTCGCAACGAATCTACATTGGCTTTGCCTTGTGCAACCATATTCATTTTGTGATGAAAATTCCAAGCATAATAGGCATCAAAAGCCGATTCGTTTAATTCCGGCTTTTCGGCTTCGGCCAACATAAAAATATCGGACTTCAACGTCTTAAGCGAATCTTTGGCTGCAAGCCAAAAGTCTGTTGGGACTTCTCCGGCTACATCGCACCGAAAACCGTCTATATCGGTTTCGCGAATCCAAAACATCATCGACTTGATCATCTCGGCACGCATATCGGCATTGTCATAATTGAGCTCTGCAATATCTGTCCAATCGTAAAGCACGGGAATATTGCCCAAACTATCGCGCACGTACCAGTCAGGATGTTCATCCATCCACACATTGTCGCGCGACGAATGATTTGCCACCCAATCGAGAATAACTTTCATTCCCTGTTCGTGAGCCTGCTTCACCACATTCTTGAAATCGTCGAGGGTTCCAAATTCCTTGTTCACTTCCGTATAATTGCGGATGGAATAATAACTCCCCAACGTCCCTTTCCGTTCTTTTTCGCCGATTGTTTGGATGGGCATAAACCAGAGAATATCCACATCGAGCTGCTTTAAGCGGGGAAGATGCTTGGCAAAATCATTAAAAGTACCTTCCGGTGTGTATTGACGCGTATTTACTTCATAAATCGTCGCATTATACACCCACTCAGGATGAACTGACGTTTTTTGTTCGGTAACAACGGCAGGGTTATTCGCTTGCTTACATGAAAATAGTAACAGCGAAATGAGAAGATAGAGAATGTGTGATTTTTTCATCATATTATGCTTGTTTTTTGAGTTTATAAACGTCATCGCGATCCTGAACCATAAATACCGATATGGCACCCAACAAAAGTGAACAACCCGCAACAATCATCGTATAGATGACCTTTCCATCAAACAAATCTTTCGTAATGAACCCCAATACGCTTGCAGCCAAAATTTGAGGAATTACGATGAAGAAATTGAAAATACCCATATAAGTCCCCATTTTGTTGGCCGGCAGCGCTCCTGTGAGAATGGCGTAAGGCATCGAAAGAATG
The DNA here is from genome assembly GCA_029975415.1 of Dysgonamonadaceae bacterium. Lineage (GTDB taxonomy): Bacteria > Bacteroidota > Bacteroidia > Bacteroidales > Dysgonomonadaceae > Seramator. Next base: position 11,444 of record JARKPE010000079.1, read on the forward strand.
CTTCCCCACGTGAATCCGATACCGATCATCGGAATTATCAGCATTGTGGGATTTTTGATAAAGAAGAACGAGATGAACGAAACCCCACCTACTGCAAGAGCAAGCGAATGAGTGGCTTTGCGTCCAATTTGACGGGCAAGAATTGGCAACAGAAAAGCAAAAATGGCCGAAACGCCACTATACACTCCAAACAACACTCCTACCCAGTTTGCTCCCTGATTATACAGTTCCGAAGCAGAATCGGTGGTTCCATAAATATGTTGCGTAACGGCAGGGGTAGTGTAAATCCACATAGCATAAAAGGCAAACCACGAAAAAAACTGAACAATGGCCAATTCACCCATTGTCTTTGGCATGTGCAGCAAGTCGTTCATAATATCCGTGATTCCTCGAGGCTCGGGATCTCTTTTCGAAATAAATCCCGAAACAATCAATATCAGGCCAAAAGCTAACAACAGTACCGAAACGATGTATAACTGTGCATTCAGCTTAAACATTGCGACCAGAGCCGTAATGATCAAACCGGATAAACTCCAAATCAATCCGTTTTTAAAATATTGAGACGAAGTAATCGGCGGCTTGATTTCGTAGGACAGTCCGGTAGTTTTTGCTTTATCCTCTTCAAAAGCGGCAAGATCTTCAGGGGTGTATTCCTTGGAAGTGAATACCGTATATAAAACGGAACAAAGCAACACCACTCCTCCTATATAAAACGACAATTTAACCGATTGAGGAACTATTCCTTCGGGAGCGGTATTGGCCACGCCAAACCAGTTCGTAAGGATGTAAGGAAGAATAGAAGCGATGACAGCTCCCACACCGATAAAAAAGCTCTGCATGGCAAAACCCATCGTTCGTTGTTCGGAAGGCAAATTGTCGCCCACAAATGCCCTAAACGGTTCCATCGAGATATTGATCGATACATCCATAATCCAGAGCATTCCGGCAGCTACCCACAAAGTTGGCGAATTGGGCATGATGAATAGGGCAAGTGTTGTAAAAATAGCTCCTACCGTAAAATAAGGCCGGCGACGACCAAATCTGTTCCACGTTTTGTCGCTCAAATGTCCGACTATAGGTTGCACTATCAAACCGGTCAGAGGAGCTGCAATCCAAAGAATAGGAATATCTTCAACTTTTGCGCCTAAGGTTTCGAAAATGCGACTCACATTCGCATTTTGAAGTGCAAATCCAAATTGAATGCCGAGAAAACCGAAACTCATGTTCCAAATTTCCCAAAAGGAGAGATGCTTTTTTTTCATATCGATTTTAAGTATATCGTCTCCTACATGCTTTCAGTTGTTGACAATCAACTTGCGAAAAGGATGCAAGAGAATTCTTTTCAGGTATAATCGGCTCGAGAAAAATATCATACGATATTGATGCTTTCCGATGAAATTAAAACTTGTATGTGGACAAAGATAATGGTTCTTGTTATCGCTCTGTTTTACAATAGAAAAAAAGATTAGAAATTTTTTATGCAAACGTGTGCATAACCTTCATCGGGTAGATTGCCGGATCACCAAATCGGTTTTGATCAAACGACTGACTACGCCTTTTTTGGTTTCCACGCCTTCGATACGATTGATAAGCAATCGTGCAGCTTCGCGTCCCATTTCGTAGCCATGCTGATCGACACTCGTAAGAGTCGGATCGGTTACTTCGGTAATGTAAGCGTTGGTGAACCCGCTAATCGAAATATCTTCCGGCACACGAAATCCTGCCGCTTTCACGATTTGCAGACAATAGGCCGCTACCTCATCATTGATGCAGAAAAAAGCGTCGGGACGATTTTCCTCCTGCAACATTTCAGGAATGACCTGTTGCGCAAGATCGGTGGTATCACACACTTTAATCCATTTTTTCTCTACCGGCAATGTGTGTTTTCGCAACGCATCTTCGTACCCCATTCGGCGATTGTTTGAGATCGGCAAATGCGTATCGGCACCTAAGAATGCAATGCGCGAACAGCCGGTTTCGGCAAGATAATCGACTGCCGCAAATGCGCCTCGATAATCGTCGGCCACCACCTTGTCGGTATTTATTCCGGGACAAATCCGATCGAAAAAGACTAAATGAACATCATCATCGATAATGTTTTGAAAATGCCGGTATTCGAGTGTATTCTTCGACATCGATGCCAAAATACCACAAACACGAGCGTCCAAAAGTGTTTGCACACTTTTCACTTCTCGTTCGTACATCTCGTTGCTGTTACACATGAGGAGATGATAGTTTTCGCTTTCCGCCTCGTCCTGGATACCGGCCAAAACAGATGAAAAGAAAAAATGAACAATCTCGGGAACGATAACGCCAATCGTATTGTTTTTATTGGTGCGAAGGCTAAGCGCCAGCGTATTGGGCTTGTATTTATGCTCTTCGGCATACTGCTGCACAAGTTTTCGGGTTTCCTCGCTGATGGCGGGATGACCTCTCATGGCTCGCGAAACTGTCGAAGTGGACAAATCGAGTGCTTTAGCGATATCTTTCAATGTTATCGGCCGTTTCTCCATCGATAAAACCGTTATTAGTTTTTCAAAAATAAGAAAAAAACTTATCATTCCACTACTTTGTCCCCATAATTTACGAGAAAAGCCCATATCAAGACCAAAAATCTCGATATGAGCGCTTAATTTGGGTTATATCTATGCTATTGAAAATGCTTTAAAACAGCTTCGAATGCCGCATTCAATCCATCCACGGTTTTGCCTCCTGCAGAAGCGAAATTCTTTTGACCTCCGCCGCCACCCTGAATAAACGAAGCTGCTTCTCTGACCATTTTGGAAGCATCGAACCCTTTATCCGACAAATCATCCGACAACATAACCAGCAATTGAGGTTTTCCGTTATCATAAGTCGCAGCCACAAAAGCTTTTTTGTCGCCTGGTTCGCGACGAATTGCAAAAGCTATTTCGCGCACCATATCCGACGGATATCCTCCCTGCAAACAGTAAACCGTGATCCCGTTTATGATTTTCGGATCTCCCAATATCTGACGTTTTATGTTTTCGGCTTTCTCATGAACAAACTGTTCAATTCGATTTTTCAATTCGCTGTTTTCATCCAACGTTTTTTTGATGGACGCAATCAAATTGGGAGCATTATTGTAGATTTGCTGAATCGACTTTATCAAATCTTCCTGTCGATACAGATAGTTTTCGCAATTTTCCGCCGTAACGGCTTCGATTCGGCGAACACCGGCAGCGATAGCCGATTCGCTTACAATTCGAAACGTTCCGATACGGCCGGTTGACGAAATGTGCGTACCGCCACAAAGCTCGAGAGAAGTTCCAAACCTGACGGTGCGAACCTTGTCGCCATATTTTTCGCCGAAAAGTGCCATCGCTCCCGAGGCCTTTGCTTCCTCCACAGGCATTTCACGATTCTCTTCGAGATGAAAATCGCTACGGATTTTTGCCGTAACCAACTGTTCGGTTCTCCGAATTTCTTCGGGAGTCATTTTCTGAAAGTGAGAGAAATCGAAGCGTAATATCTCGGGCGAAACGTAAGAGCCTCGTTGTTCAACATGCGTACCGAGCACTTCGCGAAGCGCTTCGTGCAGCAGATGCGTAGCCGTGTGATTGCATTCTGTAGCGGTGCGCTTCTTTTCATCGATTTTGGCCGTGAACGTTTCATACAGATCGGATGGCAGTTCTTCGGCCAAGTGTATTGCAAGATTATTTTCGCGCTTCGTGTCGAAAATTTCTATTTTTTCGCCTTCCGGCGAAATCAACCAACCGCTGTCACCTACCTGCCCTCCCATTTCGGCATAGAAAGGCGATCGCGAGAGTACAATCTGATAATAATTCTTATTCTTTTGCTTCACCGAACGATAACGAAGTATTTGCGTTTGGCTTTCCACCTCGTCGTAACCGGTGAAAACGGATTCTCCATCGTGTATTTTCACCCAGTCACCTGTTTCGACGGCAGCTGCGTTGCGCGCCCTTTCCTTTTGCTTTTTCATCTCCACGTCAAATCCTTCGGTATCGACCTTCATATCGTGTTCGCGAAGAATAAGTTCCGTCAGATCGAGCGGAAAACCATACGTATCGTAAAGCTGAAAAGCAATCTCGCCGTCCAGAATAGTATTTCCTGCAGCCTTGAGTTCCGAAATTTTTTTGTCCAACAATCGGATTCCGGTATCGAGTGTTCGCAAGAAGGAATCTTCTTCTTCCTTCATCACTTTTTCGATAAGCGATTGCTGCGCAATCAATTCGGGATAAGCATCACCCATCACATCTATGAGCGTCGGCACGAGTTTGTACATGAAAGCGTCTTTCAAATCGAGGAACGTGTACCCGTAACGCACAGCACGACGCAATATGCGGCGAATAACGTATCCGGCCTTGGCATTGGATGGCAATTGGCCGTCGGTTATCGAAAAAGCGATCGTACGAACATGATCGGCCACTACGCGCATGGCCACATCCTTTTTGGGATCACTGCCGTAGTTGAATCCCGAAAGGTCGGAAACTTTGCGAATAAGAGGTTGGAAAATATCGGTGTCGTAATTGGATGTCTTGCCCTGCACGGCCATGCACAAACGTTCGAATCCCATACCGGTATCGATTACTTTCGCCGGCAGCGGTTCGAGCGAACCATCGGCTTTCCGGTTGTATTGCATGAAAACAAGGTTCCATATTTCGATCACGTGCGGGTGACTTTTGTTGACCAGCGAAAGTCCGTCCGTTTTCGATCGTTCTTCGTCCGAACGAATATCGATATGAATTTCGGAACAGGGACCGCATGGCCCCGTGTCGCCCATTTCCCAAAAATTGTCTTTTTTGCTGCCGTTGATGATTCTTTCAGAAGGAAGATACTTAGCCCAATAGGACGCAGCCTCATCGTCGCGCGAAAGATTTTCTTCGGCACTTCCTTCGAAAACTGTTACATAAAGTCGGTCTTTATCGAGTTTGAGTGTTTCGGTCAGATATTCCCAAGCCCATTCTATGGCTTCCTTTTTGAAATAATCGCCAAACGACCAGTTACCCAACATCTCGAACATGGTATGGTGATAGGTATCGTGTCCCACTTCTTCCAAATCGTTGTGCTTGCCGCTTACGCGAAGGCATTTTTGTGAATCGGCCACACGCGGATATTTTGCAGGAACATTTCCCAAAATAATATCTTTAAACTGATTCATCCCGGCGTTGGTAAACATGAGCGTAGGATCGTCCTTGATAACCATCGGAGCCGATGGTACGATTTGATGTCCTTTGGATGCAAAAAAATCTTTAAACGATTGACGTATCTCTTTCGAAGTCATCATAAATTCTATCACTTATTGTTCTGAAATTGATTTGCAAAGTTACGGCAAAAAGTTTATTTTTGCATGATTACAAACCTCTAAAATACAAATTGTATCATCCGGTCATGGCAAAACGAAGAAAACTCATCCAATTCAGCGATAAACGGCTTTACTACTCCATACAGGAAGTGGCAGACCATTTTGCCGTGAATGTATCGCTGCTCCGTTACTGGGAAAAGGAATTCGAAAACATTCGCCCAAAAAAAACGGCCGGAGGCACCCGCCAATATACCAAGAATGATATCCAGCAAATCGAAGTCGTCTATCATTTGGTAAAAGAAAAGGGAATGACCATTGAAGGCGCCAGACAGACTTTGAAATCGAAAAAGGACGACGAAGAAAAACGGGTCGAAGCCATCGCCCGACTTCAGGAAATTCGCAAAGAATTGGCTTCTATCGAAGAAGAATTCGAAATGTTGCATCAGCAACAGAAATACTCGAAAACTCAAATCGAAGATTGAAATGAAACCGTTTTTATTTTTCGTCTTGTTTCTTGCGACACTATCCGTGTTTGCACAAATTACGCCCGTGAAAGTTGGTGCTGAACGCACTGATCTCTATTTGCCGCATCTCGAAGGGAAAAAGGTGGCCGTTCTGTCCAATCAAACCGGAATGATGGGGAATGAACATTTGGTGGACGCATTGGTGAGAAACGGAATAAATATTGTAGGGATTTTCTCACCGGAACATGGATTTCGGGGCAATGCCGATGCCGGCGAATACGTCCATAATTCCATCGACGAAAAAACCGGAATCCCAATCTGGTCCCTTTACGGAAATGCCGGAGGAAAGCCTTCTTCCGAGCAAATGAAACAGTTCGACCTGCTGGTCATCGACCTGCAGGATGTCGGTTTACGATTTTATACCTATTACATCACTATGGCGCACATGATGGATGCCTGTGCCGAATGGGGAAAAAAAATGATTGTGCTCGACCGTCCCAATCCCAACGGATTTTATGTGGACGGGCCCGTCCTCGACATGAAATACAACTCGGGCGTCGGCTGGTTGCCGATTCCCGTGGTTCACGGCATGACGCTGGGCGAATTGGCTTTAATGATCAACGGCGAAGGATGGCTCACCGAAAGGCGCAAGTGTGATCTGACGGTTATTCCCTGCGAAAACTATACCCATCAAACGTTGTACGAACTGCCCGTACCGCCCTCGCCCAATCTTCCGAACATGCAATCGATTTATCTTTATCCGTCTATTTGTCTGTTCGAAGGAACCGTCGTGAGTCTCGGTCGCGGAACGGCATTCCCTTTTCAGGTGTACGGCCATCCGCAGTATAAAGGATCCACTTTTTGTTTTACACCCAAGAGTATGCCGGGCGCCAAAAATCCGCCATTGCTCAATCAGCGCTGTTGCGGCGTTGACCTGCGTAATGTTTCACAATCGATTATCCGCAAAAACGGATTTGATTTGTCGTATGTCATCGACGCCTATCAAAATCTTCAGATGGGCGAACGATTTTTCACTCCTTTTTTCGAAAAACTTGTCGGTGTTGATTACATTCGCCGGGACATCATCGCCGGAAAATCAGCCCTGGAAATCAAAGCAAAATGGCAGCAAGATGTGATCCAGTTCAAGCAGCAACGCAAACCTTACCTGCTGTACGCAGAGTAAGGGAAGAAGAAGAAGCATAAGACAAAAGCTCAAATGCGGATTTCGAACTAAAAAGGGTTGATTATCAAAATGAAGAATTTATATAAAATAGTGTGGAGAGATAAAAATTGAGGATGCCTCATAAATGACGGACAACCCATTCATTTCCTACTTTTCCCTTTTCCTTCATTTTTTCCCCATTATCCATTTTCAATTATCAATTATCCATTATACATTATCCATTAATTTCTCCTTTCCTTTATTGCATTTGGCAATTCACCACAGCGAAAACACCACTTGTCATCTTGCCTTCGCCACATGATGTGGTTTTCATTTTGAGGAACAACAGATCGCTTTCCGAAAAGGTTACCGGATTGTTAAAGGAACGATAATTTTCCGCATGAAATTACCGTTTGTTATCATGAGGAACAACTTTTGTGCAGAGACAAAACCTACTTTCCACTTTGCGACCCATGTTTTTATCGGTAAAACACCCCTTCCGCAGGATGCGGAACGACCTATTCTTGCCGATTTGCCTGCTCCGCATTGCGCGGAACGACCAATGTTCACATGAACTGTTCACTCCGCAAAATGAGAAACGATCTTTTTCATCTGAAAAAGGTTATTCGACGTTAAGAGGAACGACCTTTGTTCAGTTAAATAACTCATTCGTCGCCGTGAGGAACGGCTTTTTCACATGTAAACAAGCCACTCTCCCTTAAAAATAGTTATAGAAAAAGACGAAATACCCCATAATTTGTTAACGTAGTAAACGACGAAAGTAGTAAAAAGTGGTACTTCAATGTGGAAAGTGACCTTTTTCACCTTAAAATTGTCACTCCGCAAATTGACGAGTACGT
>JARKPE010000093.1 GCA_029975415.1 Dysgonamonadaceae bacterium
AAAGAAAGTGCCCTTTTGAGACACCCTCTGAAAAAAAACTAAAAATGATTTTCTGTATGTATATGAGGTATGCTGATCAATCTTCTTTTTCCTGAGCTTCGTATTCTTTGAGCAATTTTTCTTGCACATCCGAAGGAACAAGTTCGTAGCTTGCAAACTTCATGGTGAATGACGCTCTTCCGCCTGTCAGTGAGCTAAGTGTGGTAGAATAGGAGCTCATTTCTTTCAGGGGAACTTTTGCTTTAAGTTTCTCAAATCCTTTTTCGCTCTCCATTCCCATGATTATAGCTCTGCGACCCTGCAAATCGCTCATCACATCTCCCATATATTCGGATGGTACTGATACGGTAACATCGTAAATGGGCTCAAGAATTTTGGGCCCTGCATTTTTAAAGGCGATGCTAAAAGCATTGCGACCTGCAAGCATAAAAGATATTTCGTTGGAATCTACCGGATGCATTTTGCCATCATATACAATGACGCGCACGTCGCGGGCATACGATCCTGTGAGGGGACCTTGTTCCATACGGCCCATGATGCCTTTGAGAATAGCAGGAAGAAATCGTGCATCGATGGCTCCGCCGACAATGCTGTTTACGAAAACCAGTTTTCCGCCCCAATCCAGGTCAATTTCCTGAACGTCACGGGCTTGAACTTTATATTCTTGCCCATTAAATCGATATACATCGGGCATAGGCATTCCTTCGGAGTAAGGTTCGACAATGAGATGTACTTCACCAAACTGACCGGCACCTCCCGATTGTTTTTTGTGTCGGTAGTCGGCGCGAGCGGCTTTGGTGATGGTTTCGCGATAAGGAATCTTCGGTTCTATAAACTCGATTTCTATTTTGTCGTTGTTTTCGATACGCCATTTAAGTGTTTTTAGGTGAAATTCACCCTGCCCCGAAACAATGGTTTGTTTGAGTTCTTTCGAATTTTCCACAATCCAAGTCGGATCTTCTTCACGCATGCGTGTAAGAACTTCACTTAGTTTTTCGGCATTAGCTTCGTTCACCGGACGTATTGCACGGCGGTAACGCGGTTCGGGATATTTTATAAAATCGAAAACATGATCGACTCCTTTTGCATTGAGTGTGTTTCCTGTTCTGACGTCTTTAAGCTTTACCGCAGCGCCGATGCTTCCTGCCTGTAATTCTTCGGCTCTATTTCTAATTTGTCCTGCCACGGTTTGTAATTGAGAAAGACGTTCTTTGGATCCTCTATTGGTGTTGGTTAGATCGTCTCCTTCCTTCAGAGTGCCGCTCATGACCTTAAAATAAGAAACTTCGCCAATGTGGGGCTCTACAGTAGTTTTGAAGAAAAATAAGCTGGTAGGCGCTGTCGGGTCGGGTTTTACTTCGTTGCCGGCGGTATCTACGGGTGCGGGCATTTGATCGGGTGAAGGAGCAACCATACTTAAGAAATTCATCAAACGATGTACAGCCATGTTCTTGGCTGCTGAAGCACAAAAAACGGGGAAAATGCTCCTAGTAATGAGTCCTTTTTGAATGCCGTCGCGCATTTCTTCTTCGCTCAGCGTGCCTTGATCGAAATATTTTTCCATTAGTGTTTCGTCGTTTTCGGCAGCAGCTTCAAGCAGTTGACGATACAACTCGTCGGCCTTTTCTTTTTCTTCCGATGGTATTTCGAGCACTGCCGGAGCAGTATCGCCGGGATTCCATTTATACATCTTTTGTTTCAATACATCTACTATAGCTTCGAAATGACTTCCACTTCCGATCGGATATTGAATGGGTATTATTTTGTTGCCGTACATTTCTTTCAGGCTGTTGAGAGTGTTGTCGTAGTCGGCTTTTTCGTTGTCCATTTGGTTGATAAGAAACACGAGAGGTTTGTGCAACGAATCGGTGTAACGAAATTGGTTGATTGTGCCAACTTCAACACCATTACCTGCATGAATCACCATTAATGCGGTATCCGTAACATGCAGTGCAGAAATGACTCCACCCACGAAATCATCCGATCCGGGACAGTCGATGAAATTCATCATCTTATCTTTCCATTCGATACTGAATAGCGTGGAAAACACCGAATAACCATATTCCTTTTCCACAGGGAAATAATCGCATACGCTATTCCCGGCCTCAACCGATCCTCTGCGATTGATAACTCCACTCTCGAAGAGGATAGCCTCAGCGAGGGTGGTTTTACCTGATCCCGAACTGCCAATAATGGCAATGTTTTTAATGTCTTTTGTTTTATAAACTTTCATGATTAGAAGAATGATTTAGTATTTTAAGAATTATGCAAAATTAAAACGACTTTGCTTTGTGATTTGCCGCAAAGTCGAACACGATTATAACGGCCGAAAGTTAGCAAAAACAGGTTTAATTGTGAAAATTGCATCGATGTTAAATAATTATGTTATAGAACATGTTATTTGTAGATTGACCCAATCCTTAACCGATAACACCGAAAAGTGTGACGAAGAGTGAATAATAGAATAATTGTTCGATAGATAGAAAAGCATTTGTTGCATGAAACAGATAAGGCACGCCTCAAAGATATTCATTACGTGCAAAAACATTTCGAAATTTAGTTTGTTAAAAGATGAATTAAAAAACAGGTGTCTTAGGTATATATAACGTTTGAGAAATGGCAAGTTTTTACAATCAATCGATCGAAGAAATACTTAAAAGCTTTGCGGTATCGCCGGAAGTTGGGCTTTCGGAAGAAGAAGTAGAAAAACGAAGAAATAAATTTGGTCTAAATATATTGAAAGCTACCCAACAAAAATCGCTTTGGAGCATTTTTTTGGAGCAGTTTAAGAGCAGTATGGTTGTTATCCTACTGGCGGCAGCTATTATTTCAGGTATCGTTGGAATGACTAATGGCGAGGGTCTGATCGATACATGGGTAATTCTTGCTATTCTGATTGTCAATGCTATTATCGGTGTGGTTGAGGAAAGAAAAGCTCAATCGTCGCTCGAAGCTTTAAGTAAAATGAGTGCGCCGCATACGAAGGTATTGAGAAATGGAGAAGTAATTGAAATTCCATCTGCTGAAGTTGTACCCGGGGACATCGTAGTTTTGGATACGGGAGATATTGTTCCTGCAGACATGAGGCTGATTGAGGCCGTGAATTTGAAGATTCAAGAGTCGGCTCTCACAGGAGAATCTGTTCCTGTGGAGAAAGAAACGACTACCCTCGAAGAAGAAGATATTCCACTTGGTGATAGGAAGAATATGGCCTTTTCGACAAGTATTGTAACTTACGGAAGAGGAAAAGGCATAGTAGTGGGCACTGCAATGAAAACCGAAGTGGGAAAGATTGCCCAAATGCTGCAAAATGCTGCAGAAACGGAAACTCCAATGGCAAAACGATTGCAGCAGCTTGGCCGAATTTTGGGTTACGTTGCGATCGGAATCTGTGTGATGATTTTTGTATTAGGCATTATTTATGGACACGACTGGCTCGAGATGTTCATGATGGCTGTCAGTTTAGCCGTTGCTGCCATTCCTGAAGGTTTACAAATTGTTTCCACCATTGTACTTGCCATTGGTGTTCAGCGCATGGTAAAACTCAATGCGATCGTTCGTACTCTTCCTTCAGTAGAAACATTGGGAAGCGCCACTGTTATTTGCTCGGATAAAACGGGAACGTTGACGCAAAACAAAATGACCGTAGTAGAAGGATGGTCAGGAGGCAATCGAATTGATTTCAGAAATCTTCATTCACCCGAAGATATTGACAATGATGCACATACATTGCTAATATCTTCTCTTCTATGCACTGACACACACCTGAAGATGTTGCCTGACGGAACACATCAAAATTTGGGTGATCCTACCGAGACTGCTATTGTGGATGTGGCGCTGCAACTGAAAATAAATAAAAACGAAAAGGAGAAACAATTTCCTCGTGTGGCTGAGGTACCTTTCGACTCCGATCGCAAGCGTATGGCCACAATCAACAGACTAAACGATCATAACTTTCGTGTGAATGTTAAAGGAGGAACCGATGAAGTTTTGGAGGTATGTAACCGAATTCTTATTCACGGTGATGTACGCCCTATTTCAGAAGAAGACAAGGAAAGCATTCGCGAGAAGAATATCGGCATGGCCAAATCTGCTCTGAGAGTATTGGCGGTAGCTTATAAAGATATCGATGTTCTTCCGAAAGAGGTTGAAGTGGATACAGTAGAAAATGATTTGATTTTTGTCGGCTTGTTGGGAATGATTGATCCGCCTCGTCCCGAAGCGATTGAAGCGGTAAAACGATGTAAAACGGCCGGCATACGTCCTGTGATGATCACAGGCGACCACAAAGTGACGGCTATTGCAATTGCAGAAGAAATCGGAATATATTCGGCGGGAGATAAAGCTGTGACGGGAAGTGATCTGGATGCAATGAGTGATGAAGAACTGACTCAAAACGTTTATGATCTTTCGGTATATGCAAGAGTTGCACCCGAACATAAGGTGCGAATTGTGAAAGCATGGCAGGCCAATGATGAAATAGTGGCCATGACAGGCGATGGAGTAAATGATGCTCCTGCATTGAAACAAGCCGATATCGGCATTGCTATGGGAATTGCAGGGACAGAAGTAGCCAAAGATGCTTCGGATGTTATCCTGACGGATGATAATTTTGCCACCATTGTGAGTGCGGTGGAAGAAGGACGTCGCATTTATGACAATATCCTGAAAGCAATCCAGTATTTGCTTTCATCGAATGTTGGCGAAGTGCTGGTTATTTTTATTGCTTCGATTCTGAATTTGGGTAATCCACTCACACCTATCCTTATTCTTTGGATCAATCTGGTTACAGATAGTCTTCCTGCTTTGGCATTGAGTATGGATCCGGCTGAAAAAGATATCATGACACGGCATCCGCGAGATCCGAAAAAAGGATTTTTCACCAAAGGAATGTCGTGGAGAATTATTTATCAAGGGATAACCATTGGCATCATTACCCTTTTTGCTTACTTAATTGGACTTCGCGATGGAGGACAGCAATTAGGACAAACGATGGCGTTTGCTGTTCTGGGTTTCGCTCAACTTTTTCATGTGCGCAATTTACATTCCAACAAACGATCGACGTTCACGTCCAATCCACTAAACAACCTTGCGCTTATTGGGGCAAATGCAATTGCGGCGGCTCTTATGTTCGCTATTCTATTGATTCCGGGAGTGATGAAGATTTTCGGAATTGTACCTATGGACGATGTCCACTGGATTTATATTTTCGGATTGTCTCTTGTTCCCATTGTGGTTGTCGAGATAGTGAAGCTGTTGGGTATCAATCATTCGAAGGATGAATATTGATGTTTTGGGTTTTCAAATTAAAAAAACATTCATGTGTTTGATTACAATTTGTTTTCGATGGATATGAGAGATAATGTTAAAGCACTTATAAATGCTTATTTTTCATTGCATTCGCAATCCGAAAAACTACCCAATCGATATTAAACTTCATTTCTTTGGTTTTAAAACCGTCGTTTTATATTTTTTTGTTCCACCTGCCTCCCGATATATTCATTAAAAAGAAGCCCTCCAACAATGAGAGCCAGGCCAATATATGTGGTGGAATAAATGTTTTCGCCTAAAATCAAGTGTATTATAAAAAGCGACAGAAACGGTGAAAAATAGCACAAATGATTGATGAGTGCGGGACTGTTGGTTTTCTTCAATGCTATTCCGAAAAAAATGAAAGGGATGGTCATCTCGAAGAGCCCTGAATATACTGCGGCTAAAACACCCTTCAACGAAGAAATTTCGATTTTCATAAACGGAGCCATTATCAATAACCATAGCGTTCCGAAAAGGAAGTTGAGAAATAAACTTACGATCTGATCGGTTTCGACATTCATTCTGTTTATGAGCCAATAAGTTGCCCACACAAAAGCACTTCCGATGCCTAAGGTGAGTCCGAGTGCTGAAAGGTTAGCTCCCGTTAACTGGCCCGGTCCTATGGAAATAACGGCAACCCCGACTAATGAAATTGCCATGCCGGCAAATTTAACAACAGGAATGCGCTGTCGTGCGAAAATGGCCAGCATTATCGAGAGAACCACCGGCCACATATAATTGATGGGTTGTGCTATCTGAGCCGGAAGCAATTCGTATGATTTGAACAAAACCAGATAATAGAGAGTAGGGTTGAGTGTTCCTGCAATGGCAAACGTTTTCCATTGTCTGCGACTGACGGAGCGAAGCAAAAACCATCGCTTACGAAAGGTGAGAATGGTTGCAAATGCGATCAACGCCGTGATGGAAGCTATCAGAAGCAATTCGTAATAAGTAAGGCTCGATAGCGCCAGTTTAAACGCCGATGCTACAGTAGCCCAACTCAAAACGGTTATGGAAATATAAAGAATAGCCTTATTATTGTCTTTCACACAGAGAATAAAAATATTCTATTTCGTAAAATTTTACGAAAGTAATAAAAATAAACATTCAGAAGGTGTTTTGATTTTCAATTTTTCTTACCCTTATTTCGAAAGCACTTGCAGGATTTTCCTTCAGAAGAAGGTTTATTTTTTCTTTCGAAAAACCTTGTTCATACATCAGGGGAACAAGGTTTGAGAATAGCTCAGTGAATCCTCTGAAATCTCCCCCATCGGGTTTGGCGGGATCAAACCAACCTGCATCGTGCGAAAGCAATATTCGACGAATATAACCACGTTCATCCAAATACCGGATTGTGGAAAAAATTTCATCGACATTGTCCGTAGATATATTATCCAAACTGATCCATGCTCCTTTCGACGCCGCTTCGGCCAATTTTGACCTGTCCGTCTCGCTTTGTGCATGCACCCATATAAAAGCATCGGGCGATACGCCCATGCTTTCGAGGATTTCTATCTGCTGAAAAGCAGGGATATACGGTCCGGTGTGGGAAGCGATCACCAAGCCGGTACTCAAATGTGTCAGGCCGGCAGCTTTAATGAGCGTTTGATGAAACGACGAAAGAGAATCGCTATCGACCCCGATCTTTATAAAACCCGGTTTAATGCCACTTTCGCCTATACCGTTTTGCCATTCGGCAACCCAAATGTCCGATAATTCCTCAGCTGATTTTTTATGAAGAGAGGAATGAATGAATTGGTTATTTCTCACTCCGTAATATCCTGTGTTGGTGAGGATATTCAGTCCGCTTTTATCCGACAATGTTTTGAGAAGCAACGGATCTCGTCCCAAAAATTCGGGCGTGCATTCTATAAAGGTAACG
>JARKPE010000099.1 GCA_029975415.1 Dysgonamonadaceae bacterium
AATACTCCGGCCAAGCTAAACACCCATTTATCGGGAGTTTTTAACCGGTAGTCAACATAGTAAACATCAGAGTTTGTTCTGCCGGGCTCATAATCGGTATTTGGAAAGTAGGCAGAAACATCATCTACCATTTCAGCCGAATAAGTATCCGTCAGATAATACCAAATCGGCGAATGATAAGATATGCCGACGCGGAAAGAATTAATTGGTCTGTAAATAATCCCAACTTTAGCTCCTACTCCTGCTCCGTCTGTTTTAAGATAATTATGCAAATCGAAACCGGCATTTTCTCCGTTTGAAAATTCTTCCGAATATCGTGAAGTAAGCCTATAGTATAAATCAGCAACAGTTAGTGCGACACCTACATTCAGTTTGTTGGCAACCATTGTTCCAACCGTAAAATCATAATTGTTGACATATCCCCTCTCTGAAAGTGATAGTGAATTATCAACTGCTTCGTTTTGTAAAGGTGTAGGTCTATTATCATATTTAAATACCTGCCCTGTTTGATTGGGATCTCGATCAATCAAATAGCTATTAAAACCTAAGACCGAAAGCCACGGAGCTCCTGATGAAAAAGGATCATCTGTGATATTAAAATCTAATGACTTCGGATCGACACCTTTTCCCTCATCAAATGAATTGGAAACATAACTCATATAATCCATCAATGAGCTGTTGGGCGAACCGAAAGGCGTAGCAATATTTTTGTCGAATTTTTTAATATTGTTGTAAGCAAATCCGAAGTTCAAAAAAGGAATGGCATCGTTTCGTAGAGGAAAATAACCCACAAAACCAATATTGTCAAAAGCAAATTGAGTTTTATTTCTTGTAACGCTTCCGACTTCCGATTTCTCTTGCGCGAGGCCAAAAGTACCCACAACTTCTGAACTTCGATAGACACCAATGCCGGCAGGATTAATGGAAACTCCAGTCAAATCTCCTCCCAATGCGCCAAATGCGCCACCCATTGCCATACCTCGAGCTGTTCCGCTTAAATCGCTGCCCGACAATTTCAATGCTTCAACTTCACCTTGCGAAAATGCCGTAGAGATTGAACACAGTAGAACAGAGCAAAAAACAATTATCGATTTTTTCATTATTGTATTGTATATGATTATTTTAATCTGGATTTATAAAAAATGACTGTCTCACTATAATTCGTATGATGGAACTTATGCAAGACAGTCAAAATTCAAATAAGTTTATCTGCGACCTCCGCCTGAACTTCGTCCACTGCCGTCTCCCGAAGATCCGGACGAACTTCTGGAACTCGATGAAGAGCCGGAAGAGCCGACTGAAGAAGAACGAGAAGAAGAATTGTTATTATTTCTCGAAGGAGCTGAGTACGTAGAACTGCGGCTTGTTGATTCGCTTCTCGAAGGAGTGGAATATGAACTACTAGTTGTAGCTGATTGCCTGGGACTTGTACTCGAACTGTTCGACGGACGTTGATAGGTATTGCTGCTTTGCCGCGTTGAGTTTGTATTTCCGGACCTATCAATCGTCGTTGTGGAAGAGGAACGAGTTGATGGAGTAATGGTTCGGCTTACAGCTTCTCCGGTCCTCGAATTATAAATTTTACCGGACTCGTCAACGATACGTGTACGAGGTTCTATTTGTGAACTTCTGGAAGATGAACGCCCGGAAGTGGTTCCGAGTGTAGTGGATCGAGAGCTTCTACCACTACCGTTGGTCATTCCGTAATTAGCAGAAACACCTGAAGCGCTTGATCTGTATGATCCTGAAGATCTGCCTGAACGATTGTATCTTATATTGGAGTAATATCCACCTCCGTACCAAGGGCTACCATACCACGGCGAATACCATCCGCCATAATATCCGGGAGAATACCATGAATAATACCACGGAGAGTACCATCCTCTATAGTACCAGGGATCATACCAATAACTATACCATGGGTCGTACCAAGGATAATACCAAGGATTGTAATACCAAGGACGATACAGGCTGCCATAATAATGCCACGAGTAATAGGGAGGCCACCCCCAGCCGAAAGTAACGCTTGTGTTCCATCCTCTGTTTTCGTAGTAGTCCGAATACAAATCGTTACCAACATACACCGTAACGTTATCTGCTCCGGTAATTTTAATGGAAGATTCAGGATCATGAAACTTCACGATTCTATCCGTATATTGATAGTCTGTGTATTCATCAACCACCGGTTCTCCTTGTTCTACAGGTGCCTTGTTACGGCGATTATATTCATCTATGTTTCGGCCATTAGCATACACTTCTATATTTGAGGCATTACCCTCAACAACTACGATGGCTTTCTTTTGAGATAGATTATCTTTTTGTTTGTCCTGTTTCTGTTTTTGAGTTTGAGTTTTAACATTGGCAGACGGGTCTGCATATATGTCATCCCATTCTTGGGTAAAACCAAATCCAGGAATCAAAGCCATCATCACAGATAATATCCATTTTTTCGTTTTCATAGCTGTAATTTCTTTATTCTTTGTATAGATTGAAAGAGCCTTTTTCTCTTAACTTTATGTTTTAGACTGTTATTATGCGATTTAGTTTAATCTATTATTCCTATTAAGGACACCGTACAAATATACAATTCTTTTATTTTATCAGTAAGTATGGATATCGTAATTTTACTAAATAGATGTTGGAAAACAGATTTTGTTGCATGCCGAACAGTTAAAAGAAATAAATGAGAGGATTCAATATGTTTTAAACAGAAAGTTCTAATCCGTCCCACGCAAAATGAATATTATTGGGTAGTCTTTTTTCCATCTCTTCGTGCAAGCCCATTTGATGACTCATATGAGTGAGGTAAGTCATTTTAGGATTGATTTTTTGAGATAGGACGATAGCTTCTTCCAAATTTTGATGCGATGGATGAGATGTTAATCTTAAAGCACTTAATACTAATACATCGAGATTGGATAGCTTTTCAATTTCTTCATCCGGAACATATTTTACATCTGTCAGGTAAGCAAAATTTCGGATTCGATATCCTAAAATCGGAAGTTTGTAATGTATTACTCTAATAGGAATGACCTCAATTGAGTTAATTTTAAAGGGTTTCAGATTATCAATCAAACGAAGTTCTATATTTGGAACACCGGCATACTTATGTTCCAAAAAACAATATGGCATCCTTTCTTTAAGAGCATTTGCAACTTTAAGTTCAACGTACAAGTCAACCGCTCCAAACCTGCTGTAGGGACGTAAATCGTCTATTCCTCCTACATGGTCATAGTGCTCGTGAGTAATCAGAAACCCGTCAATTTTTTGGAAAGGAAGCGACAAAACTTGCTGTCGAAAATCAGGAGAACAATCGATGAACAGATTGGTTCCGGCATCGATTATTTGCACCGAAGCTCTCAATCGACGATCTTTTTTGTCTGAAGAAGTACATACCGAACAATTGCAGCCAATTTCAGGTATGCCAGTAGAAGTTCCTGTTCCTAAAAACCTTATAATCATATATTTATTATTTATACAAAAAAAGCCATCTTGCTCTTCGAGCAAGATAGCTTTCATTTATTGAAATTATTGATGCTAGTACTCTCGCTCTAAAATCCAAAGATCATTGAAAGGAACGCCATAAGTCTTTCTCAAATATTCGGTATCTCCGAGCGCAGAATATTTGCGGTATATTTCGTCTCTCTTGGCCGCGGCGGATTGCTTGTCGTCATAACTTGCTACGATAACCCTGTACATTCCCATATCGTTTTGAGCTAAAATAACGTTGTAGCCTTCTTTTTCCATTCTTGATTTCAGCGATTCGGCATTAAGTTTAACGCTTAAGGAGGCAATTACAACACTATATTTTTTCAATCCCGATGCATCGGATGAGTAAACAGGCTCAACCTTTTCCTTTCTTACCGAAACTTCCACAGGGGGTAATGGTGCAGCATCTTTGACAACCGATGTCGGTTGAGAAGCAGCTTCTTGCATTTCTTTTTCTTTGGCAGATTCGTAAACCTGCTTATAAGCACTCTGTTTTGGCTTGCAAGACACACTTAGAACAAGAATAAACACGAATGCGAGCGTAATTTGTATTAATTTTTTCATTTGTCAGGATAATTTATGAAGTTCAATTTCTGCACATTTTATATTCATTGCAAAGATAAAGAGAAGAAGTTAATTAAGTAATTGCTGCGTGTGAAATTTCTTTAAATTGTTAAATAGAAATTTTCTCACGGATTAAGTATAAAAAAGAAAAAATTGCGATTTTCAATCAGTAAAATCGCAATATGTTTTTATAAATACCGATAAAATTATTTTCTCAATCGATCGAGCGAACGTATTAAAACCTCGTCTTCGCCAATTTTTCGGATAGCAAGCCAACTAAAGATAATTGAAATAAGAGGCATTACTAAGCCTAGTCCGATTTTCTGAAATATAAGGTTGGCTTCAGGATTTCGCATAAACATGAGAAATGCGAAATAAAGATAAAACCCTAACATTATAAAAATATTAGCAATAGTGAGTCTTATCTGTACAATTCGCTTGTTGTATAAAAAAATTACTAAAAGCGACAAGGCCGCACTGATAGCGCCGATAGCAAACAACCCCCAAGTACTGGTGACCAATTCTCCATTTTGGTAAAATCCCATTGCTTCAAAAGATATAGTTTGATTGCCAAAGGCAAATGTGACTAGTGGCAGTATGATTGCAAGCACCATACATGCCGAAGCAAGAAATAAATATACACTTTGAACTCGTTGAAGCATTGTAAAATTGTAAAGATAATTAGAACAATTCTTTTTCCTTAGCAGGGTTTCTGTAATAAATATCCCCGTTGATCCACTCCTCAATAGCCAAAAGAGTCGGTTTAGGTAATTTTTCGTAGAAACGAGAAATTTCTATTTGTTCGTGATTTTCAAAAATTTCTTCCAGATTATCATTATAAGAAGCAAATTCCTGAAGTTTAGAATCTAATTCTTGCTTCATTTCCATAGCAATCTGATTGGCCCTTTTGCTAATAATCATTACCATTTCATACACATTTCCTACAGGTTCGGCCATCTGCATGATGTCTCGAGTTTCGGTATTTGCGCTTGCGGTAGATTTTCTGTAATCCATTTATTTAAAAATTAGTTTATTAATATTAATGAAGTATCTACTTGTTTTTTATGCACCAGGGAGCTGCTCAATTTTTTTCTGAGCTTCTTGATAATATTTTTCAGCCTCTTTCATGTATTTTCCCTCCGGAAAAGAGTTTTTATAGTTAAAATATTCATCAACTACCATTCGATATCGCTCCGGCTGACTTTGACGTTTACTGCGTTCTGCAAATTCGTATCGAGAACGAAGAATAGTCATTTGGAAATCTTCGGCATACTTCGAATAAGGATAGCTTTTGAGTCCTTCGCGGGACACTATTACCGCCGCCTCATAATTATTACCCATATAGTTACCTAACCGCAAATATAATTGGGCTGCAAGTAATTCTTTATAGGCTAATTTTTCTTGAAGCTCGAAAAGATAATTTTTTGCTTGCTCCGCACGCTCACTCTGAGGATATACCTCTAAAAATCGTTGAAATTCGGCTATAGCTTTGTATGTTCTCGATTGATCAAGACGCGGGTCGGGTGAATCGAGATACATTCCATAAGCTGCATAAAATAAAGCCGATTCGGCATACTGACCTTTTGGGAACGTATTATAATACGTGGTAAATGTTTCTGTGGCCGATATATAATCCTTTGTGTTATAATAACTTTGAGCCAACATGTAAAGTGATTCTTCGGCACGGGCCGTACCTTTGAAAAAAGGAGCTAACTCGGACAATAGTGTGATCGAACGATCATATTTCCCTTCTTCGAAATACTTTTTTGCATAAGAATATTTGAGATCTTGATCGGTACTCTTCAGAATTTTATTGTATTCGCCACAAGCACCCAATATCAGAATAATCAGTAAAAAATAAAAATATTTGAACTTCATTTTATCTCAAGATCGGTTTTGGATGCAAATTTACAGAAACTTTTTGCAATTTATTCGTTTCAATTACATTTTTATTCTATTTTAGGATTTGAACATCAAAGATGTCCGATGGAGATTAATGTTCGAATATTTACCCCATTCTGCTGATTTTCCGAAGTTTATCTTCGTCGATAATCTTTATTTTTCGACCATCCATCGCAATAACTCGCTCATCAACAAAACCCGACAAAGTTCGAATAGCATTGCTCGTTGTCATATTCGATAGATTAGCCAAATCTTCGCGTGCAAGATAAATATTAAGCGTAGCACCGTCTTCCTCCAGGCCATAGCTTTCTTTGAGAAAAAGAAGCGATTCGGCCAAACGGCCGCGAATATGTTTCTGCGTTAAATTGACAACTCTCTGATCGGCAATGCCTAAATCGATAGATAATTGCTGAATAAAGAACATCGCCAAATCACCATTTTTACGCAAAATGTCTTCGATTATTTCCATTGATATTAAACAAACGGTCGACGACTCGAATGCTGAAGCAGCCGTCACGTAAGGTTCATTGGCAAAATATGCGCGATAGCCAAAGTACTGGATAGGACGAATCATTCGAATGATTTGACTGCGCCCTCCTATCCCACTTTTGAAAATTTTGACCTTTCCTTTCAAAAGACACATCAAATCTTTTGGATATTCGTCCTCGAAATAGATCATTTCGTTTTTTCTGTAATTGACAAAGCGTGCATCTTTTCTGATCGACTCACGTTCGTTTTCAGATAATACTCTCCAAATCTCTGATAATGAAGACGATAAATCAACTATTTCTTTTTTGCCTTTCAAAGCGACTGTTTTAGAATCATGTTGTTGAACACAAAAATACAAAAAAAATTTCTACTGAATGTAACAAAAAAGACATTTTTTAATGAAATCCGGATATAACAAATAATATTCATGACCTCTTAAATAATCTCTTAAATAATATCGACTATGAGCCGTTTTTATAAAAAAATATGTATGTTTGCGAAACTAAGATGAAGCATAAAGCCATCATATCTTTCTTTGTATTTTTCGTTGCTACTCGGGTATTTTCACAAGAGCATATTCCTTTAGATTCGCTGTTGCAGTTTACAATGAGGGCGGCCGAAAAGTATGACGGTTTAGTAGAGAGCTACGAGGCCGATGTATATCTGCGTGCTTATGTTGAGACGATTAAAAAAAATTTTCTATATAAATATGCCCGATACATTCCAAAATTTGTGTTGTGTGACGAAAATTCCGATGAGGCATTGATAGAAACCATTAGCAAATTGAAATTTTCTGCTCCGAACAATTATGTACAAGACATAAAATATGTAACGGGTACGCTTACGAGCCAAAAAAATCTTGATATGATACCGTTCAACTTAATTAACATAAATATATACGGAGAAACCTCCTTCGACGAAAGTTTTGTAATGCCTCTCCGACACAATTCTTCGAAATATTATAAATATTCGCTTGGAAAAGTATTTGAGGATGGCAAACGAAAATTCTATACCCTTGCGTTTAATCCGATTTATAAATCGCAGGCGTTGTTAAAAGGAACGTGCATTATCGAAGAAGGTTCGTGGCGTGTTGTAAATTTTGAGGCGGAAGCAGTGGATATCATGACCGATTATACTTTTCACATCACGATGGGTAACGAATCGATCACGCAATTTTTACCTACCGATTTTGTAATCTACAAAACAATATCCTATTTAGGAAACAAGGTTGCAAGCCGCTACCTCGCGAAAATAAGCTACTCCGATATTGTATTGAAAAAATCAATCGAAAAGCAAAAACAGTTGAATATCAGCGATCGATTTAAAGTCAGGTTAGATTCGGTCCCAGTAGAAAACGATTTGTTGTTTTGGGAAAAACAACGAATGATTCCTCTCCAATCCAAAGAAAAAGAAGTGATTGAAAACTTCGAAAGTCAACAAATGCTAAGTGCTGCCGAAACGGTGCCTGACTCTACTTCCAAAACCACCGAGTTAGCTCAGCGAATTGTTATGGATTCGAAATATCAATACAAATCGACGCAAATAAGCTATAGCGGTTTGTTAAATCCTTTTTTGATCGGATATTCTTCTTACGATGGCATTACTTATCGACAAAATTTGTATTTCGATATTGATCTGAAAAATCAAAGGAATTTGGATATCAGAGCTTTGGCAGGGTATATGTTTAAACGAAAAGAATTGCTGGCCGATTTGTCTTTTAAATGGAATTATAATCCCAGCCATTTAGGCAGCCTGTCTTACTCGATTGGTATCGGAAATAAATCTTTCAGTTCGGATTTCATTCAGCAAGTGCAGGACAGCCTCAAAAATCACGGATTGGTTTTTGAAGACGTTTCGGTAAAATATTTCACCGACTATTATATGCGATTATTTAACGATGTGGAATACAAAAATGGGCTCATGTTGGGAGCAGGAATAGAATATCATATTAGAAGGAGTGAAAATAAATTAGATCATTTTTTTAGATCTGCTTCTTCTGACAAGGAAGAACTTGATGCCATGTTCGATACTCGTTATATTTTTATGCCTTTCGTGAGAGTCTCTTTGACCCCCGAACAGTATTACAGATATGAGGGAAGACAAAAAATTCCGGTCAGATCTAAATATCCGACCTTTAAAATAGAACTTGCCAAGAGTTTTAAAAACATATTAAATAGTAGCGTAGCATTTAACCGATATGAATTCGATATTAGTCAGAACATCCAATTCGGGATTATGAAATCATTGCAATATCATTTTGGTGGCGGATTGTTTACCAATCAAAAAACCGAATATTTTGCCGATTTCGTATATTTTTCTAAATATAATTTTCCGGATAATTGGGACGATGGCATCGGTGGTAATTTCAATTTGTTGCAACGTAATTTGTTTTATGTTTCAGACTCTTATTTACAGTTGCACATAATGCACGAAACCCCGTTCCTTTTTCTTAAAAGCATACCCGAAGTATCTAAAGCCGTCCTTACCGAACGGATTTATTTCAGTCAACTATATACCCCTCAAATTCGTTCTTATTCCGAAATAGGATATGGTATCGGAAATCGTTTTTTTAATCTAGCTTTGTTCGGTGCTTTTCATAAATTTTCCTTCAGTCAAATAGGCATGAAAGCTGCACTGGCATTTTAATCTTTACTCGATTGACTATTGGAAAGAATTAATTGGTGTATTCAAATAAAATTTTTGAGTTTTCATTTCCGATTCTTTTTTTAACCCAGTTTTCGATCTTAGTTATATCGGAACGATTTAAGGTGTTTCGCTTAGCGGTGAAAATAATAGTAGGAATTTTGTCCGATCTCACTATCGAATCTTGTTCATGCGTATAAAAATAAGTCTCCGAATAAGCTACATTTTGTATCTGAGGATAGATTGGCTTTATTTCGTTGATGATTTTTTGCCCAAACATCGGAATATTCATTATGCTGTCAATTTTATTGTCCTTCTGTTGAATAGTGAAAAGTGCGGCATTAAGCTTGTTATTCAAAACCTCGGTTTCGGATTGAATTTTTCGCACGTTTTCCTGCACGATATTATAACCAAATGCCTGATTGATGGTTATCTTTGAAGTGTCTAATCCGAAATATAAAGCCCGCTGTTTAATAAAATCGCGAATTGAATCGGATAATCCGTAACCCGAATAAACCAATTCCACTGTTTTGGAGGGTACCCATATATTTTGATTGTATAGATAATTCCCTTCTACTACTGCTACGTCTGCCAAAAAAGATTTACTTTTCTTTACAAACTCTTCATTTTGTACCAGTCTGACACCGAAGAAAATACTCGGAATAATTGTTATGACTATGATGGTAGATATAGCATGGTTCACTTTTCTTTTTCGATCTGGGTCGACGATAGATCGGATTGGAAATTTAAGAAATTGACATACGATAAGCGCAGCAAAAGCTATAAAAACGCTGTTGATAGTAAATAGATAGAGAGCCCCAAAGAAAAAATTGAATTGAAGTGTAGCCAGTCCGTATCCGGCAGTGCATATCGGCGGCATGAGTGCAGTAGCAATGGCAACACCCGGAATTACGTTTCCCTTTAACTTACTGCTCATTGCTATGATTCCTGCCAATCCTCCAAAAAAGGCGATAATAACATCATAAATCGTAGGACTTGTGCGCGCAAGGAGCTCGGAATGTGCTTCGTTGACAGGAGTTATAGCAAAATACAAGGCTGATGTAATCAAACTAACACCAACGGCAAAAGAGAAATTTTTTGCAGATAAGCTAAATAAATGAAAATCGTAAGTAGCAAGGCTATAACCCATTCCATTGATCGGACCCATTAATGGTGAGATAAGCATAGCACCGATGATAACCGCCGTAGAATTCATATTTAAGCCCACCGATGCAACCACAATCGCAAAAACGAGAATCCACAGATTAGTCCCTTTAAACACGATCCCTTTTTCTATATTTTCGTGAATCACATCATAGCTTTCAAGCTCGGATCGGAGGTTGAACCAATTTAAAAACATTTCCAATTTATATTTCATGGGAATATCTTTTGTAAAGGCAAAAGTAATAATTTGGACTGGGATTTTTACTCATTCAATTAAAAAAGTGCAGCCGAAAGTCATTACAGCTGCACTTTGACACACAATAAAACAAAGTTGAACTACATTATTTCAAATATTATCTGTTTCTAATTCATTATGGGAAACTTTTTTTTCGAATTGGGAACATTTGTTGTGTCAACAGGAGAACGCTCATATATTTCCGAGTAACGTTTGTAACGCCGCCGTACAATTTTGGGAATAACATTCTCACGATAATTGTCCAAATCATCGCTCAAAACTGCAGTTTTACCCGCAGGGACGGCAATCTCAACCACCATATTTTGATTTCTGAACCCTTGCTCGATGGGAGTAGCAAAAAATTCCGGTAGATATAGAATTGAGTCTTTTTGCCAAACGGGAAATGAGAAATTTTTGAGATCCGATTTTGCTTTTCGTAAATCTGTTGATGAAATAGAAGAAATCATTCGCACGTAAAACAGTGAATCTTCGCTCTGCGTAACTTGCAGATTAATATTTGCAAACAGAAGCGAATCTTCATTTAAATTGTAAAAAGGTAAACCGTTGATATCTGAAGTTATTCCGAAGGTCGTGTCAAATGTATTGTAATCATTGCCGTAAATAGCCATTTCTACGTGCAATGTGTTGCCGGCGAATGGTGCAATATCGATAATTTTTTCATTCACACTATCAACTTTGAATTTGTTGGCAACGCGTGTTGCCAGCATACCTGCGAGAGAAACCCCGAGAAACCATAATACCGCGGCAACAATACCCACAATTGTGCGTGATTTTGCATTTTTGAGCAAATTGGGAATAATCCATAATACCAATGCTATAATGGGAATGACAAAGATTAAAATCGCGGAAAAAATAAGCAAATTGGTTTCCATTCCGGCATCGATAAACAATGCCTTGAGAGGCATCATAGCCGCTCCGGCAAACAATAGAGCACAAAGTGCCGTAATCGCTAAAAGAGCAAATATACCTACAATTCCGAAGAATATGATTTTGAAAAGGACGATGAAGGCATTTAAACAACCAGAGCGTTCAGAAGACTCGTTTACCTTTTTTTTGTTGCCTGTTGAATCTTTCGGCGGGGGTGGTGGTAATGTTATTTTTTTGTTGTCAAAATTCAAATCATCAGATAAAAGAGTCGAAGAATGATATTGCGGAACTTCCACATCTGACTTGTTTCTAACATTCGCCACATTGTCACTCACAGTCGTACGAATAGATTTTATGTATTCTTCTTCTCCCATCATCTCTAATTTTTGTTTAACTGTTGTTGCTTTGGGAATAATGATCCACAAGACAATGTAAACAAGAAACACACTAAAATTGAATTGTAAATTGAAATGAACATTGTCGAAAAACTTATTCCACGGAAAAAAAGGAAACGAGCTCATTCCTATTATGTTAAGTAATAACGGAGCGACAAAGATAAGACGAGGAATCCACGAATCGATTTTGAAATAAGTGGCAATACCACCACAGACTCCCCCGATGATACGATCTGTAGGATTTCTATAAAGTCGTTTGGAAACATTCGATTCTAAAGGTTTAGGTTTTAGAACAATCCAAAGAACAATATATACCCAAAACAAGACGCTGAACAGAAGTATAAATATCATTCGAAACCAAACAGGGTCGATTTTGAAATGATATCCCAATCCACTGCAAACGCCGGCTATGATTTTGTCGTTAGAATTGCGATACAAACTTCGGCTCTCATCTGATGCGGACGATTCAGACTCATTTTTCGATTGAAATGAAGATTGTTTTTTTTCTGAGGTTGAGGCAGACGATTCTTCATAATCATAGTCAGTATCGAAATCCTCAGGTTTTCCAATGCTTGCAAGAATCGATTCAACGTCTTCATCGGTGATACAGTTGAACCCGAGTTTTAGGCGATTACCGAAAAGTTCGGCAATACGATTTTCTATATCATTCACAATTTCGTCGCCACCTTCTTCACGTGAAAAATAGGCTTTCAAATTATCGATGTACTTCGAAAGAATTTCGAATGCAGTTTCTTCAATGGCAATTACCTGTCCCTGAAAATTAATGTTGATAACTTTTTTCATTGCAGTGTGCGATGTTATTTTTATGGTTATTGTTTGTTCTGTTCGGATTTATTTGTTACAGCATTTACTCCTGCAGCCAATTCATTCCATGTAGTCTCAAGCAGTTGATAAAATTGGAGACCTTTTTCCGTCAGACTAAAATATTTTCGTGGCGGACCCGAATTGCTTTCTACCCACCGATAAGTAAGAATTTCGGAATTTTTTAGTCGATTCAGAAGCGGATATAAAGTGCCTTCGAGTAATTGAAGTCCTGCGTTTTTCATTTCATCGATAATATCTCCGGGATAAGCTTCTCCCCGTTTTATTATCGATAAGATGCAGTATTCCAAAACACCTTTGCGCATTTGACTTTGAGTATTTTCTATATTCATTAGTTTATGCCATTATATTTACGTTGCAAAGATACATTAAACAAAGTATTATGCAATACAAAGTACTGAATATTCAACTATATTAATAATTTTTAACCGATTAACTGGTTGATTTTCTACATTGTTTGTGCTTGTAAAATCCAGAATTTGTGACTAAGCGGACTAAATACGACCATTTTGATTATATTTGCATATTCAAACAAAGAGTATGTCATTGCAAGGAAAACATATAGTTTTGGGAATTTCCGGAAGTATAGCTGCATACAAATCGGTCTTTTTGGCTCGTTTACTTATCAAAAAGGGGGCGGAAGTTAAAACAGTGATCACGCCTGCGGGTAAACAATTTATCACGCCTACCACAATGTCGGCCATAACCGGAAACCCTGTAGAATGCGATTTTTTTTCGAGTAACGACGGATCATGGCACAGTCATGTGGACATGGGATTGTGGGCTGATCTGATGATTATAGCGCCTGCTACAGCATCCACTATTGGGAAAATGGCACATGGAATAGCCGATAATTTACTGGTGACAACTTATTTATCGATGAAATCTCCGGTATTTGTTGCTCCCGCTATGGATTTGGATATGTTTAAGCACCCGTCAACTCAACGAAATCTAGATATTTTGAAAAAAGACGGGGTGCATATCATAGATGCAACGAGTGGAGAACTTGCCAGTCATTTAGAAGGCAAAGGCAGAATGGAAGAACCGGAAAATATCGTGAAAATACTCGAAGAATATTTTCAGTTGTCATCGTCACTCAAGACAAAAAAAATTTTAATCACTGCAGGACCGACTTACGAACGAATTGATCCCGTTCGTTTTATCGGCAATTTTTCCTCCGGAAAAATGGGCTTTGCCCTTGCGGAAGAATGTGCGTCACGTGGTGCTGAAGTGATTTTGGTATGCGGACCGACGTCACTATCGATATCGAACAAATTGATTCGACAAATAGATGTAGAATCAGCACAGCAAATGTATGAAGTTTGTTTAAAGGTTTTTCCCGAAGTAGATGCAGCCATTTTGTCGGCCGCTGTGGCCGATTATCGGCCGGAACAAAAGTATGAGCAAAAAATGAAAAGAACCGATCACGAAAATCTTTCCATAACCCTTACGCCCAATCCCGATATCGCCGCAGCCTTAGGAAAAATAAAAAAATCAAATCAACTGTTGGTGGGTTTTGCGTTGGAAACCAATGACGAAGACAAAAATGCCGAATCGAAAATGGAAAAGAAAAATTTTGATTTCATTATTTTAAATTCTCTCAACGATGAGGGAGCAGGTTTTGGTGTCGATACTAACAAAATAACTATCTTTTCTCGTAATGGAGATAAAAAATCATTTGAATTGAAATTGAAAAAAGAACTTGCCAAGGACATTTTGAATCATGTTTTTGGGTGAGTGAAAGTTTAAAAATATATTATGGATCTGAAAGCAAGTAAATTATATTCTGCAATATTTCTATCATTAATAACCTTATCTCTACGATCTCAATCGTTTATAAGTCCATTAAAAATTGCCCCTGCACTTAGTGCCAACTTTGGTGAACTACGAAATAATCATTTTCATTCGGGACTTGATTTCAAAACACAACAAACTATAAACAAACCCATTTATGCCGCAGAAAATGGATATGTGTCTCGAATTGGTGTTTCGCCGACAGGTTTTGGATTATCCCTATACATCGATCATCCATCTGGATATACCACAGTATATGCGCACTTAAACAGTTTTTCACCTCAAATTGCCGAATACGTGCGAGAACAGCAATATCTCAAAGAAAGCTATCAGGTAACTTTATTTCCTGAGAAAGATCGATTCACCGTAAAAAAGGGTGAACAAATTGCGTTAAGTGGCAATAGTGGCTCGTCCGGCGGTCCGCACCTACACTTCGAAATAAGAGAAACAAAAAATCAGGATCCGTTGGATCCACTTCTTTTTATCGGAAAAATTTTCGAAGATACTCGAAAACCTGAAATTCGTGGTCTCGCTTTTTACCCCGTAAAGGGAAAAGGTGTGGTGAACAATATTTCTGATCCTACTTACATCAATATTAACCACTCAAAAACAGGAGAAGCACTTCCGCTTGCCAAACACATCGAGGCATGGGGTCAAATAGGTGTCGGTGTAAAAGCTTACGACAGGATGAATGGACAAAACAATATTTACGGCGTGAAGCATATCAAACTTTTTGTGGATAGTGTGTTGATTTACACCAGTAAGATAGATAGGTTTTCGTTCGAAAAAACACGAATGATCAATTCGTTTATCGATTTTGAAGAATGGAGAGGGCGAAATTCGTTTTTCATGAAATCATACATCGAACCCGGCAATAACCTGCCTGTGTACGACAAAGTTATTAACCGAGGATATATCGACATCGATCAGGAATGCGATTATAAGATGCGATACGAATTGGAAGATTATTATGGGAATGTGCTCAGTTACCCATTTGTGGTGAAAGGGAAAAAACAAAACATAAAACCCATACTTCCCTGTCAAAACTATATGGCTTGGAATCTTGACAATTCGGTAGTCGGTTATGACTTTACTCTTCGAATTCCTGCAAGAAATCTCTATTCCGATTTTTGTTATGTCCACACTTCAACACCTTCTATTAATTATTATTCGGCTATCCATCAAGTTCATCCATCACCTGTTCCTCTCGATAATCAGGCGCGGTTGTGGATCAAACTCAATGCTGACACGCTTGCACGTAGAGAAAATTTAGGTATAGTGGAAATAAAAAAAACCGGGAGAAGTTCTTGGATTGGAGGTGAGTACAAAAATGGGGGCGTAGAAGTATCTATCAAGGAATTGGGCGGAAAATTCGCCATCGATATAGATACCGTTGCACCCGAAATTATTCCACTTCAACCCGAAAAATGGGTTTCTTCCGGAAAAATACGTCTCCAACTATCCGATGATAAGAGCGGAATAACCTCTTTTCGAGGAGAAATCGATGGAAAATACGCCTTATTTACCCACGATATCAAATCACCTATTTATACTTATTTTTTCGACGAAAACCGTTTGGATAAAAACAAAGAGCATACTTTAGTTTTCAGGGCTGAAGACGGGGCAAATAATATTTCTGAATATCGATACACATTTTTCTACTAAATTATCCAATAGAATAATCCGATCATTTCAGGTATTTTCTAATCAAAAGCTGGAAATCTTTTGTCTTTTTAAAATGTGAAAACCATCTATTGAGGCTGTCAAGCAGCATAGGCGAATTTTTCCGTACTGCCCACGAATCGAATTGACTAAAACTGATATCTGTTTCTATGTCGATTTCAGGCAATCTCGCCTCCATTTGAGTGGCTATCTTCTCATCACACACAGTAAAATCTATATCACCTCCTGCCACTTTCATAATTAGTTGTTCTGTTTCGTATGAAGGGTCTTGTATGATAAAAATAGTATCGCCAATTTCATGCGAAAGATTATCGAGACGTAGAATTACCGGCGAATTGGCAGGAACATAAATTGTTTTTTTCGCCAATTCGAGATGTTGACGAATGGGTTCTATTCCATTGTTGTATTCCGCTTTTCGTTGTACCAGTACCTGCTTGTTTAACAAAATAGGCTGAGTAAAAGCAACTTTGTTTCGTAAATCGATATTAACGGGTATGCTTCGGGCTATAATATCATAACGTTGAGCAAGAAGTCCTTCGATGTTTTCTTCTAATTTATTTTCCAAAAAAATGTTCACCTTTATTTGCCAATCTTTTTCGAGTCGGCGCAGTAACTCATACTGAAAACCTGCCAGTGAATCTCCTGAAACAAAGTATCCAATAGCATTGTAATCGGTTACAACATTCAACTCTCCACTTTTTTTGATTTGGGGATAATCTCTTACTTGGTTGGGAGCAGACTTTGAATTGATTCGTTTCCTTAACGAAAACATAAACCAAATTGTCAACAACAATAAAAAACCGTAGAGATACAACAGTTTTTTCGATTTCATAGAAAACGCCGTATTATCACGTATTATTTAATTGTACAAATTTACGGATAATCCCATCTTAAATAGCATGGGATTGACCGGATAATGAGGAAGCGAAAAATAGTTGGGCTTCATGACGAGCGAAGCCACGTTATACATCATTAAAAAAAAACGAGTTTGCTTCAAGTGCATATTGGCATAAAAAGTTGAAATCGGATAGTTTCCAATTTCCAACTCACGTTGGTTGTAAAATTGCAACAAAGCAGGCTCATAACCGGGAGCAAAATATTTGGTATGGAAATGACCATCCACTCCCAATTGCAGGGTCAGTTCGTTCACAATTTTGGTTTTGAGATACATGTTCGAATAGAGACTTAGCATAGGAACAGGAATTGCATTTTGGTTGCTCGACGTTTGATAAACAACCTGGTTATCCCAATTGAAAATACCGAATCGCAGTTTTTGATCGATTCTTGCCGATAACACTTGTATATTCGATGATTCTTGCGTAGGATTTTTTTCGGCATCAAAATAAATAAAATTTTGCAGATTTTCGACACCCAGACTCACAGTAGTATTTGTAAAAGGAATAAACAAACGTCCTCCAACATATACACGACGCATATCGTCGAAATTCTTGTTCCACCAAAAATATTTAGATTGATAATTTTCCTCTAAAAATTTGGGTTTAAGATTTTTGATGTATGCTTCCGCCTCAAGTTCAGTTCGTTTACCTGAAATATAAAATCCCGTTTGCACATTTCCGGATATTCGAAATTCTCCCAAATTTTTTCCAAGCACACCCAAATCGGCTTGTACATTGAAACGCAAATTATCATCCTGCTGCTTATTTAATATTCCACCAATTAAAACAGTGTTTTCTCGATGAGTCATACGACCATTTCCAACCGTATCCACCAGCGAATAATTTCGCAAATCATGTTCAACAAAAGCTGTCAGACCGAATTTTACCCAATCTTTAAATCCTTCGCGCATGGAAATGGCAAAAGTATTTTTAAACGATGAGTAATGTGTACTATCGTCAACTGCTTGACGATAATAGTTTTGTTTATACAGTGTATCGATAGTACGAATATTGTTTTGCTGATCTACAAAAAGCGTATCGTACGACAAATAACGTCGATACTGTTCACGATATCGAGACGTCAGAATTAAACTGGCTACAGGCACAAACTCGCCTTTAATTTCATCTGATGCTGCTTGCTTTCTATATCCCAGATTGTAACGTCCGCTTACATAAAACTGATTTGTTTTCAAGCGATTCCACGTGTCGGACATTCGAGTTGGAATATCTTTCGAAGTAAAACTTTGTTCAATCAAATCGGGCTGAGTAATGAAATTGTCGTCGCTAATGCCCCCATTTTCATATTGAGTGATGCCGGCCGAAGAAGCAAAAAAGTGCGTTTCAATCCGATCACTTAAATAATTTCCATAAAAAACTAAATCGTTGAATTTCACTGCTTGAGAATTGTAAAATCCCTTTGCCTGCAGAAAATCGAGATCGAGTCCCACATTCAATTGTTTGCCGAAATTCATAGTTATTTGTCCCTGAAGTCTTTCTTCCTGATTTTGCGAAGAACCGGCCGTCTGATATGAAAGATTGGAATATGGAATCCGAACATTATAAAATAATTGATTATCATGATCTTTATTATATGGGTAATAAGAATCGTAGAAAACGAATTGGTCTTTTTCTTTTCGATCAAAAAATATTTTTGATATTAATGGAGAACCCAGATTTCCCAAATAACCCATCGCTACAGAGTATCCGTCGGGAATTGTTTTTTGATGATAATTATGCAACGCTGTATCCATTGGTACAATATATCGATCACCGGTTCGCTCCACAATTTTCCATGCGGTAAATCGAGCCGGCTGAATAGAGTCTTGCAATTTAGCAACGGCAACTTTCGGTTGGGGCGGATCCACACGAC
Source organism: Dysgonamonadaceae bacterium (assembly GCA_029975415.1). Taxonomy (GTDB): domain Bacteria; phylum Bacteroidota; class Bacteroidia; order Bacteroidales; family Dysgonomonadaceae; genus Seramator. The sequence goes on from JARKPE010000099.1 coordinate 18,856, forward strand.
GTGGGAGTAATGCCAACGAATCGGGATCTCGCGTGATTTGCGATGAATCCGGTAAAATTATTCTTGCTTGCGAAAACGAAAGAGTAGTCCACAAGCACAAAAGACAAATGATTGCAATCTTTTGTTTCATCGGGTGCAAACTTACATAAAAAAATGCCATTTTAACCTGCCTCTAAGCTATTTTCAGTGGTTTTTGAGTATTTTTACAACTTTTCGTCAAAACTACATTCTAAAAATTTTTTCATAGGGAATATTCCCAATTTGAGCGGCCGTTTCGGAATAGGAACTATGATGCGATCCAAATATTTTATGGGTACGCGACAATACATACAATTCTACGAGAGCATCCTGCATACCTCGAACCGAATTTCGCGAAGTATCGATGTCCGGCAAAACGATGATTCGATCGCCAAAAGCAGAAATCATACGTTTTTTTTCCAAAAGAGAGTCAGAGGCTACATAAAATTTGGTTTCAGGATATAACTGCAATTCTTCCCGCATTCTTTGCATGAAAAGTTCGGTCGGACTGCCATTGATGGCATCGATATTATCCGTGCGACGAATATGTATGCCGACCGTATGCGACGCAAAACCTTCACATATACGATCGATTCGCGCCTGCAATGCAGGAAGGGGAACAAACGCGTCAAAAAGTTTGCGTTGATTGTTTTCATAAAACATCACGCAAGCCGAAATATAAGATTTGTGATGAGACAATGCCCATTGCCTAAAATCGAATTGCTTGTAAAGTAATTGGGTAACCTCATTGTCACGCAGACGCCCATCAAATTGCATCTGCTGAAAAAAAGCCGGCAAATATGCATTCTTCTTTCGCGGTCTGTCATATAGCAAATAATCGCTTGCTGTGGCTTCTCGCAGTATGAACCGATCGGTTTTGATAGGACAAAATAAATCGTCGAAGCGGCAGTTTAGGCCATTATCTTTAAACCATATTGCAGTGGCCTGCAACGAAGTATCGTCGATGAGATGAAACACCGATTCAATTGCTTTCATTCGATTGGCAAGGCCGCCATAAGGGATTAGTGTGATGGTTGGCTGCATATTAGCAGATATCTGTATTTTGAGATAACAAAATTAATCAAAATATTCTTTTTAACAGAATGCAAAATATTTTACGGCATAATGAAAAACATTTTTCCAAAAAAATTGGCCATAAGAAATAAAACCACTATATTTGCCCCGAAATTAAATAAAAAATGAAAGCTAATCGTATTCATCATCATCATTTTCAAACTTGCCATCAAGCGAGCCGATTATGATATGCCGATACGTAAAAGGATACATTAAAAACCCGCTTGAGTAAATTAGGCGGGTTTTTTCTTACAATATCCCAACGAATTTACCCGGGCAAAAACAATCACAATATGGAAGAAAAATTGAAAATTGCCATCCAAAAAAGCGGCCGTTTGAGCGAAAAATCACTCGAACTGCTTAAAGAATGCGGAATCAAAATCTCGAATACGGACAGGAAACTTAAAGCCGAAGCTCGAAACTTTCCAATGGAAATTCTTTTTCTGCGCGACGACGACATTCCGCAGTATGTAGAGCAAGGCGTAGCGGATCTCGGAATTTTAGGTGAAAACGAGGTATGGGAAAAAGACAAAGACGTGGAAGTGGTAGAGCAACTCGGTTTTGGAAATTGCCGACTTTCGTTGGCTATTCCCAAAGATGAAGAATATACGGGTATTTCCTATTTTCAGGGGAAAAAAATCGCAACGAGTTATCCGAAAATATTGTTCAACTATTTCGCCGAAAAAGGCATTGACGTTAAAATCGAAGAAATCGGAGGAAGCGTCGAAATTGCCACTGGCATTGGCCTTGCCGATGGAATTTTCGATATTGTCAGCACTGGCAGTACCCTTATTATGAACGGATTGAAAGAGGTCGATGCCATTGTAAAAAGCGAAGCGGTACTGATTGCTAACAAATCGTTGAACGACGAAAAAAAAGCGCTGCTCGAAAAATTGCTTTTCCGAATTCGTGCTTACAAAAAAGGAAGCGGAAGCAAATATATTGTCATGAATGCTCCAAACGAATCTATTCCCGATATTTGTCGGATTTTGCCCGGAATGAAGTCTCCCAGCATTCTTCCTTTGGCCGAGGAAGGCTGGAGCAGCGTTCACTCGGTAGTTCAGGAAGATGAATTTTGGGATGTGATCGATGCTCTGAAAGATGTGAAAGCACAGGGTATTCTTGTGATGAATATTGAAAAAATGATTCTATAGCCGACCAAACAATAAAACGCGATGAAAACGATTTCGAATCCTGCTCCATCGAAGTGGGAAAAACTTGCGAAGCGACCCGAAATTCGTCCCGATAAGCTACGAAAAATGGTGAACGATATATTTCGCGATATTGCGAAGCAAGGTGACCAGGCTGTATTAAAATACAGCAGAAAATTCGATTATCCCGAACAAACTTCACTTCCGGTCGAGCAAAGCATGATCGACAAAGCGGCCGACAAGCTTTCCCAACAACTAAAACAATCCATTGACCTTGCGCGACAAAATATCGAAAAGTTTCATTTGTCGCAACGCGAAGTGCCTGTCGTTGTAGAAACCGCACCGGGCGTTACTTGTTGGCGCGAATCGAGAGCCATCGAAAAGATCGGCATCTATATTCCGGGTGGTTCTGCCCCACTCTTTTCAACTGTGCTGATGCTGGCTATTCCTGCTAAAATTGCAGGTTGTCACGAAATCGTGCTTTGCACTCCGCCCGACAAATTCGGCAACATACATCCGGCAATTTTATATGCAGCTCAATTAACGGGTGTTACCAAGATTTTTGCAATCGGTGGCATGCAAGCTATCGGAGCCATGACTTTCAGTACGGAATCGGTACCGAAAACAGATAAGATTTTCGGGCCCGGCAACCAATATGTTATGGCAGCCAAACGTTTTGCTCAGTTGCAAGGCGTTGCCATCGACATGCCGGCAGGGCCTAGCGAAGTGTTGGTTATTGCCGACAAATCATGCAATCCGTCTTTTGTCGCTGCCGATCTACTCTCGCAAGCCGAACACGGGCCTGACAGTCAAGTGATGCTCGTAACCGATAGCAAAAAAACAATCAAAGAAATTCTCAAAGAAATCGAAATACAAATCGCATTACTTCCTCGAAAAGACATTGCAGCACAGGCATTAAAAAACAGTCGTGCCATTTTGTTGAATAGCATGGATGAATGTTTGTCATTCAGTAATATATACGCACCTGAGCATCTGATTTTAGCAATTGAGGATTCTGCCGAATGGGCAAAAAAAGTGATAAATGCAGGATCGGTCTTTTTAGGAAAATATAGCTGCGAAAGTTTGGGCGATTATGCCAGCGGTACCAATCACACCTTGCCTACAAGCGGCTTTGCCAAAGCTTATAGCGGAGTTTCGCTTGACAGCTTTGTCAAGAAAATCACCTTTCAGCAAGTAACCGAACAAGGCATTTGCGAAATAGGACCTGCAGTGGAAACAATGGCTGAAGCCGAACAGCTTTTAGCCCACAAAAATGCCGTAACGCTTCGATTAAAGGAAACAATATCAAAATCGTAAATATACATAATGGAACCTTTCGATTTAAAATCACTTGTACGTCCCAATATTTGGTCGCTGAAGCCCTATTCGAGTGCCCGAGACGAATTTCAGGGCGATGAGGGAATCTTTCTCGATGCCAACGAAAATCCTTTCGGCATGCTCAATCGTTATCCCGATCCGCACCAAAAAGCCTTGAAGGCAGCACTATCGGAAGCAAAGGATATTCCTGCCGAACAAATATTCATCGGCAATGGCAGCGACGAGGTTATCGACCTTATTTATCGCATTTTCGCCATTCCGGGCAAAGATAGCGTAATTGTATGTCCACCGACTTATGGAATGTACGAAGTGGCCGCCAACATCAACGATATTCATGTCATCGAAATACCGCTGTTGGACAATTTTCAACTCGATATGGAAAACATCCTTAAGCAGAAAGCTAAACTTATTTTTCTCTGCTCGCCCAATAATCCGACAGGGAATTTACTTAAAAATATTGATACGGTTCTTCAGCAATTCAAGGGAATCGTTGTTGTGGACGAAGCCTATATCGATTTTCGATCCGATAAATCGTTGCTCCCTTCCCTGGATAGTTATCCCAACCTAATCATTATGCAAACTTTCAGTAAAGCAATGGCGTTGGCCGGTGCACGCGTGGGCATTGCCTTCGCCAGTGCGGAAATTATTGCTTTGATGGACAAAACAAAACCTCCTTACAACGTGAGCAAACTTAATCAGGAAGCTGCCTTGCGCGCTCTTTCCAACAGCCGCGAAAACTTATTGCGAATCGGGACAATTATCGATGAGCGCGAAAAACTGATCGAAGAGCTTGAAAAACTGCCTGTCGTAAAGAAAATTTATCCTTCGGAATCTAATTTTTTGTTGGTAGAAGTTGCCGATGCAAATGCCGTCTATAAGCATTTGGTGGACCAAAAAATCATTATTCGCAATCGCCATTCGCAAGTCGAAAACTGCGTTCGTATTACTATCGGTACTCCGGAGGAAAATCGCCGATTGTTGGAAGAATTAAGAAAGTTCAGCATATAAACTGCACAAAAAAATGAAAAAAGTACTCTTTATCGATCGTGACGGAACACTTATCGTTGAACCTGACGACGAACAGGTAGATAGTCTCGAAAAGCTCGAATTTTATCCTAAAGTTTTTCAGAATCTGTCGAAAATAGCCAATGAGCTCGAATATGAGCTGGTGATGGTTACAAATCAAGACGGACTGGGTACAGCTTCGTTTCCCGAAGAAACATTTTGGCCGGTGCAAAATAAAATCATTCAGGCTTTTAGCAACGAAGGCGTGATTTTTAGCGAGGTACTTATCGATCGTTCTTTCCCGCACGAAAACTTGCCAACACGAAAACCCGGAACGGCTATGCTCACACATTATCTGAAAGGCGATTACGATTTAGAAAATTCATTTGTGATCGGCGATAGAATTACAGATATTCAACTCGCTCATAATATGGGTTGTAAAGCTATTCTATTAAGCAATACTGTAGCCGAAGGAGCCGTTTTGTGCAGTTCGGATTGGAGCGAAATTTATCGTTTTCTTAAATCGGAACCTCGCCGGGCAACTGTTGTTCGAAACACTTCCGAAACCCAAATTTCCGTTTCGGTAAATCTCGATGGTACGGGCAAAAGCAACATATCAACCGGCTTGGGCTTTTTTGATCACATGCTCGATCAGATTGCACGGCATGGCGGCATTGATCTGAGTGTGAAAGCTCATGGCGATTTGCATATCGATGAACATCACACCATCGAAGATGTAGGAATCGCCCTGGGGGAATGTTTCCTTCGGGCATTAGGAAAGAAAAAAGGAATTGCTCGATACGGTTTTCTGCTGCCTATGGACGACTGTCTGGCACAAGTTGCAATAGATTTTGGAGGTCGACCGTGGATGGTTTGGAATGTTGAGTTCAAACGCGAAAAAATAGGAGAAGTTCCTACCGAAATGTTCTTCCATTTTTTCAAATCATTTAGCGATAATGCGAAATGCAATCTCAACATCAAAGCCGAAGGCGATAACGAGCACCATAAGGCCGAAGCCGTATTCAAAGCATTCGCCAAGGCCGTGAAAATGGCTGTCAAAAAAGGAGAAAACGAAGGAATACCAAGCACCAAAGGCATAATTTAAATTAAAACATACAATCAAAATATGATTGCCATTATCAAATATAATGCGGGAAATATTACGTCGGTTAAAAATGCCGTCGAACGACTTGGCTTCGAATGCATCATTACCGACGATCCTATCGCGCTTCGTTCAGCCGAAAAGGTAATTTTCCCAGGTGTGGGAGAAGCCTCCTCTGCTATGAAATATCTTACTGAAAGGAAACTTGACGAGGTCATCCGTTCGCTCAATCAACCGGTATTGGGAATTTGCCTCGGTTTGCAACTTCTTTGTCGTCATTCCGAAGAAGCCGATACCGACTGTTTAGGAATATTCGATGCAGAAGTCCGAAAATTTCCGCCAAACGATATTGTTCCTCACATGGGTTGGGACAATCTATTAAACACATCAACACCGCTTTTCGATGGATTCGGCACCGACGATAACGTGTATTTTGTTCACAGTTATTATGCCGAACTTTCTTCGCATACGATTGCCCAATGCGATTACATTCTGCCTTTCAGTGCAGCTATGCACAAAAATAATTTTTTTGCCACCCAATTTCATCCCGAAAAATCGGCAGCAGTAGGTGAACGATTGCTGCGAAACTTCTTGTCAATGTAAAAAACGATTCAGTAAAAATTATGAGAATTATTCCTGCTATAGACATTATCGGCGGTAAATGTGTACGACTTACGCGAGGTGATTACCACTCAGAAAAAATATACCGCGATTCACCACTGGAAGTGGCAAAGGAATTGGAAGCACACGGGATGCAATATTTGCATCTGGTTGATTTGGACGGTGCCCGATCAAAACATATCGTTAATTACAAAACTTTATACCAAATTGCTGTAAACACCTCACTTAAAATCGACTTTGGTGGAGGAATTAAATCGGATGATGATGTGCGAATTGCTTTCGAGAATGGGGCAGCACAAATTACCGGCGGAAGTGTTGCCGCCGAAAGTCCTGAAATGTTTGAACAATGGCTCGAATATTTCGGTAACGAAAAAATCATACTGGGCGCCGACAGCAACAAACGAAAAATAGCCACTCACGGCTGGCAGCAACAGTCTGAAATCGATGTTGTCGATTTCATTTCCGACTATGCAAGTAAAGGAATTCGCTACGTGATTTGTACCGATATCGACAAAGACGGCATGTTACAGGGTCCTTCCATCGATTTATACAAGGAGATTATCGATCATATCGACATAAAACTTATTGCAAGTGGAGGCGTTTCTTCTATTCATGATTTGGAAATCCTTCAAGACATCGGATGCGACGGAGCCATCATTGGCAAAGCCATTTACGAAGGTCACATTTCTCTCGCAGAATTAGAAAAATTGATAACGGAAAATATCTTTCGATAAATTTATTCATTATGCTCAGAAAAAGAATTATCCCCTGTCTCGATATTCGTGAGGGACGCACAGTGAAAGGCATCCATTTCGTCGATATTCGCGATGCCGGTGATCCTGTGGAGCTGGCAAAACGATATGTATCGGAAGGGGCCGACGAGCTGGTTTTTCTCGATATCACAGCCACAGTCGAAAAACGCAAAACGCTCAGCAACCTGGTGAATCGTATTGCTCGCGAAATCAATATACCCTTCACCGTAGGTGGTGGTATCGACAGCCTCGAAGATGCTCAATCCATCATCAAGGCTGGCGCCGACAAAGTGAGCATCAATTCATCAGCCGTAAAAAATCCGCAACTCATTACCGATATTGCGCGCGAATTTGGCAGTCAGTGCGTGGTGCTTGCCATCGACACCAAATTCGAAAACGGAGAATGGATGGTTTACGTGCACGGCGGACGCATTCCCACTCCCTTGCGCACAACAGAATGGGCCAAAACGGGAGAACAACTTGGCGCAGGCGAAATATTGCTCACATCGATGAATAACGACGGTACTAAAAATGGCTTTGCCATCGATATCACTCGCGATGTAAGCGAGGCGGTAAATATTCCCGTGATCGCCTCGGGCGGTGCAGGCACAATGCAACACTTCGCCGAAGTATTTACACAAACCAAGGCCGGTGCTGCATTGGCAGCAAGCATCTTCCATTTTGGCGAAATACCTATTCCACAATTAAAAGCATATTTAAAAACTCAAAAAATACCCATCAGATGAATATTGATTTTGAAAAATCGGGGGGATTAGTTCCCGCCATCGTTCAAGACGCGCTCACCATGCAAGTGCTCATGCTCGGCTACATGAACCGGGAAGCGCTCGATAAAACCATTGTTGAAAGCAAAGTGACTTTCTTCAGCCGCAGCAGACAACGCCTATGGACTAAAGGCGAAGAATCGGGACATTTTCTTTTTGTAGATGAAATACTTACCGATTGCGACAACGATACCATCTTGGTGAAAGCTTTCCCGCAAGGACCTACCTGTCATACGGGTTCTTACTCTTGTTTCGGAGGCAAATTGCCAAAAGGATTTCTTTACGAGCTCGAAAATGTCATCGAACAACGAATTGCCGATAAACCCGAAAATTCGTACACCAGCAAATTGTTTAGTAGCGGAGTAAACAAAGTTGCCCAAAAAGTTGGCGAAGAAGCGGTGGAACTTGTTATCGAAGCCAAAGACGATAATCTTGACCTTTTCAAAAATGAAGCTGCCGACCTATTGTATCACTTTCTCATTTTGTTGAAAACAAAAAATCTGAAGTTGCAGGATATCGAAGAGGTACTGGTCGAAAGACATAAATGAAAACAACTTTTTTCGCGGAAACAACAAACTCAAACTAAAAAAACATTTGGTTTCTAAACAAATTGAAAACTAAATCGAATAAACAGTTATGAATTATTCTATCCAAAGCCTTTGTGACGAAGTCTGCCGCATAGCGATCACAACGGGAAAATATTTGAAAGAGCAACAACAGAAAATAGACATGTCGTTGATAGAAATGAAGGGAGATCGCAATTATGTAACTTATGTTGATAAAGAAGCGGAACACCAACTCGTATCAGCGTTGTCGCAACTCCTGCCCGGAGCAGGATTTTTGACCGAAGAAGCCACTGTAGCGTTTGTAGAAAAAGAATATGTCTGGATCATCGATCCTTTGGATGGTACCACAAATTTTGTACACAAGGATACACCTTACTCGGTGAGTATTGCTTTGATGAGAGAACGCGAGATTGTTTTAGGAGTAGTTTTCGACCCTGTTGCGGAAGAACTCTTCTATGCTGTCGAAAAAGAAAATGCACGTTTGAATCAGAAACTCATAAAAGTGAGCGAAAAAAACATGCTCCAAAATGGCTACATCGGATTCGGCATTCCGTATAATCTTACTTCCGAAGGTGAAAAGATTTTGCAAAACGCTCTTCATCAATTCAAAAAATGCAGTTTCCGAATCAAAGGCTCTGCCGCAATCGAAATATGTTATGTGGCTTGTGGACGAAGCGATGCCTATTTTCATTCGGCTCTTTCTCCTTGGGACGTGGCTGCCGCCTCATTTATTTTGAAATCTGCGGGAGGATGTTGTACCGACTTCTCCGGCGGCGACAATTATATCTTCGGAAAAGAAATAGTTGCAAGCAATGGATATTTGCATCAAGAGCTAATGAATGAAATTATTCAAAAGGAATAATTTCATTCAAACAAAAAACACAGAAAAAGAATTATCGAAAGACTGCAGCATTTTTTCTGTAAATTTTTACAAGTCATTCTTTTCGCCTTGTTGAACAAATTTTCGTAAATATATTTATACCTTTACGGTCGATAAAAAATTAAAATTTCTTTCAGAAAGAAAACGAACACAAAAATGGCGACGGATTTAAAACAAATCGGTGAGCGCATGAAAGGTTTACGTGATGCGCTCAATTATTCACCCGAAGAAATGGCTCGAATGCTCGAAATCGGGACCGAAGAATATTTGCAATACGAAGCAGGCGAAAAAGATATTTCTGTTTCGATCTTATTGCGTATGGAACGCGAATTCAAAGTAGATTTGGCTACACTGATGTTTGGTACCGAACCACGCATGAACTCTTATTTCATTACCCGAAAGGATAAAGGTGTGAGTGTGGAACGCGTGAAAGCCTATAAATATCAATCTTTAACTGCAGGATTTGCAAATAATCTCGCCGAAATTTTCATCGTAACTGTTGAACCCAAACAGCTCGAAGAGGATATCTATCAAAATATTCATTCGGGACAAGAATTCAACATGGTGCTCGAAGGCCGCATGTTGATTCGCTTCAACGGTAAAGATCTCATTTTGAACGAAGGTGACAGTATTTATTTTGACTCCTCGCTTCCACATGGCATGCAGGCACTCGACAATCGACCCGTAAAATTTTTGGCCGTCATATTACATCCGTAAACACAGTGGAAAGTCAAAAACTTTGGAGTTTAAAAAATAGCTTAAAATTGTCTTGACCAATCTTAAGCAAACACTATATTAATCATTCATTTATATTCCGTTTTGGTTATCATGATCGAAAAATTTGTAAAACAAACACAATTCGCATCACACGAGGATTTTGTAAAAAATTACCGAATAGAGATCCCCGAAAATTTCAATTTTGCCTACGACGTTGTGGACGAATGGGCACGTATCAATCCCGATAAGAGGGCATTGTGTTGGACAAACGACAAAGGTGAACATCAAGACTTAACATTTGCTCAAGTAAAAACATTGTCGGATCAAACAGCTTCTTTTTTCCAATCATTAGGAATAGGCAGAGGTGATATGGTAATTCTGATTTTGAAACGTAACCTCGAGTTTTGGCAATCGATTGTTGCGCTGCACAAAATCGGAGCGGTGGCTATTCCCGCCACTCACCTGCTCACCGATAAAGATATTGTGTATCGAGCTAATGCAGCCGGAATAAAAGCAATCGTAGCTTCCGAAGATGAAAATCTCATCACTCACATCGATCTTGCCATGCCAATGACTCCTACGGTAAAATTTCGTATCCTGGTTGGCAAAAACAATATTCCCGAAGGGTGGATCGATTTTCACGAGGGAGTAAAAAAAGCTACTCCATTCGTCAAACCCGAGCATGTGAATACGAATGAAGACAACATGCTCCTGTATTTCACTTCCGGCACTACCGGACAACCCAAAATGGTAATTCACGATTTTACCTACCCACTTGGACACATCACGACTGCCAAGTTTTGGCACAATCTTCACGAAAACAGTCTTCATTTGACTGTTGCCGACACAGGATGGGCAAAAGCCATGTGGGGTAAATTATATGGCCAATGGATTGTCGGTGCCTGTATTTTCGTGTACGACTACGATGGCAGGTTTATTCCCGAAGATATGCTCCGTATTATTTCAACCTATAAAGTTACTTCGTTTTGTGCTCCTCCAACGATTTATCGTTTTCTCATTCGTGAAGATCTCGGTAAATACGATTTGTCGTCCCTCGAGTATTGCACAACGGCCGGAGAAGCTTTAAACCCGTCAGTTTTTGATGCCTTTTACAAGCACACCGGAATTAAAATTATGGAAGCATTCGGTCAGACCGAAACAGTTGCAACTATTATAACTTTTCCGTGGATGAACCCCAAACCCGGATCTATGGGCGTTCCTAATCCTCTTTATAAACTCGATTTATTGACAGCCGACGGGCGATCAGCTGAAGACGGCGAGCAAGGCGAAATTGTATTTTACACCAAAGAAGGCAAACCTCTAGGATTGTTTCGAGGCTACTATCGTGACGTGGAACTCACTTCCAAAGTTTATGCCGATGATATATACCATACGGGTGATGTTGCATGGCGAGACGAAGATGGATATTATTGGTTTGTTGGGCGAACGGACGATATGATCAAAAGTTCCGGTTACCGCATCGGACCATTTGAAGTGGAGAGCGCCGTGATGACACACCCGGCCGTTGTTGAATGCGCCGTAACGGGAGTTCCGGACGAAATTAGAGGGCAAGTGATTAAGGCAACTATCGTGTTGGCAAAAGACTACAAAGATAGGGCCAACGATGAATTGGTGAAAGAAATTCAGAATCACGTAAAAAACGTTACGGCTCCTTATAAATATCCACGTATTATCGAATTTGTTGACGAACTTCCCAAGACTATCAGCGGAAAAATAAAACGCGGAGAGATTCGCGAATCGAGTAGGTAGGGGGATTACTCCCCCGCCCTCTCACACCACCGTGCATGCTCTCGCACACGGCGGTTTCTTTTAATTGTTTAACTTCTCATA
>JARKPE010000114.1 GCA_029975415.1 Dysgonamonadaceae bacterium
AGTTGAAAGCATTCGTTGAAAAGAAAATGAAAAAATTGGAAAAATTCAACGACGGCATCCTTGAGGCTGAAGTAATCATGAAGGTCGTAAAACCTGAAACCGCAAAAAACAAGGACGTATCCGTTAAACTAAAATTAAAAAACTGCGAACCCTTTGCCAACAAGGTTGCCGATACTTTTGAAGAAGCAATAGACTTGTGCAGAGAAGCTCTTGAGAAACAGATCATCAAAACCAAAGAAAAAAAGGATAGATAATCCTATCAAAAAATAGATTGAAATCTTTGGTAATCGAAAAAATGTTACTACCTTTGCGACCGTTTCTCTCTAAATCATAAGGGAGAAGCGGTTAATTATAAGAAAATAAGCCTCTTTAGCTCAGTTGGCCAGAGCACGTGATTTGTAATCTCGGGGTCGTTGGTTCGAATCCGACAAGAGGCTCAAAGAACGTAAACAATTTACCAGTTCGGAGATCTATTTTTTACTGTAAATAAGCGACATACAAATATATCGTATGGATAAGGGCAGTTACCAGAGTGGCCAAATGGGGCTGACTGTAACTCAGCTGGCGTAGCCTTCGGTGGTTCGAATCCATCACTGCCCACTAATTTGATTTGATGGTGTAACAATTTGAGGATGAGATGATTTAAGACACAATCGGCACATCCGTAAATCATTAAATCAATTTTGCGGAAGTAGCTCAGTCGATAGAGCATTAGCCTTCCAAGCTGAGGGTCGCGGGTTTGAGTCCCGTCTTCCGCTCTTGATATTGAATCGCGGACGCAATCAAAACTTTGAACAAAAGTTTTGTAGAACACCACAAAAAGAAAAACATCTTAGCGTGAGTGACTACGAGCGGGAAACCGTCTCAACGTTCCGCAGCAATACTGAGGTCGCGTTTCGAAGTAATGTTTATCAAGCAGTTGCATAAGCATTCTTTGAAGAAGATCGCCACAAAACCACACAATGCGGAGAAAATCTTGAAACAGATATATCCGTTGATTTATGGCATCTTCCCTCTTTTGCCAATGTAGCTCAGGGGTAGAGCGCTTCCTTGGTAAGGAAGAGGTCGCGGGTTCAATTCCCGCCATCGGCTCGAAACGCAATTATTTTTTGATTGAAAATTTGATGAGAAAGTATATTCATCTGTTTTCTGAATTAGGCGCTAAAAGAGAGTAAATAAACTAACTAAACTAATAAGAATATTTTATGGCAAAAGAACATTTTAACCGGACGAAACCGCATGTCAACATCGGTACTATCGGTCACGTTGACCACGGTAAAACGACCCTAACGGCTGCTATAACCACCGTTTTGGCTAAAAAAGGATTTTCGGAAGTTCGCACGTTCGACTCGATCGACAACGCTCCCGAAGAAAAAGAAAGAGGTATTACCATCAATACTTCTCATGTTGAATACGAAACTGAAAACCGCCACTATGCTCATGTTGACTGTCCCGGACACGCTGACTACGTTAAGAATATGGTTACGGGAGCAGCTCAGATGGACGGTGCAATCATCGTGGTAGCCGCAACCGACGGACCAATGCCCCAAACTCGTGAGCACATTCTCTTGGCACGTCAAGTAAATGTTCCACGCCTGGTGGTATTTATGAATAAATGCGACTTGGTGGAAGACGAGGAAATGCTTGAATTGGTAGAAATGGAAATGAGAGAATTGCTCGATTTCTACGATTTCGACGGCTCAAATACACCGGTAATTCGAGGATCAGCACTTGGTGCACTCAATGGCGACCCAAAATGGGAAGAAAAAATCATCGAACTCATGAATGCCGTTGATACTTGGATTCCACTTCCTCCTCGCGACATCGACAAACCATTCCTTATGCCTGTTGAAGACGTATTTTCGATCACTGGTCGTGGTACAGTAGCAACCGGACGTATTGAAACCGGTATTGTAAAAGTTGGCGATGAAGTTCAAATCATAGGTCTCGGTGCAGAAGGCAAAAAATCAGTTGTTACCGGAGTTGAAATGTTTCGCAAAATTCTTGACGAAGGTCAAGCCGGCGACAACGTAGGACTTTTGCTTAGAGGTATCGATAAAGACGAGATCAAGCGTGGTATGGTTATTGCTCATCCGGGAAAAGTTAAACCTCACTCTAAATTCAAAGCCGAGGTTTATATCCTGAAAAAAGAAGAAGGTGGACGACACACTCCATTCCATAATCACTACCGTCCTCAATTCTACATTCGCACGCTGGATGTTACAGGCGAAATTCAATTACCCGAGGGTGTTGAAATGGTGATGCCGGGCGACAATGTAACAATCACGGTTGAATTGATCTACCCTGTTGCATGTAACGTGGGTCTCCGCTTCGCAATTCGCGAAGGTGGCCGTACGGTAGGCGCCGGTCAAATTACGGAATTATTAGACTGAAAACAATAGAACCTTAGTTGGCCCGTTTTTCGAGCAGCCGACTAAGTTTCTCTACGGGTCTAGCTCAGTTTGGTAGAGCACTGGTCTCCAAAACCAGGTGTCGGGAGTTCGAGTCTCTCGACCCGTGCGAAAAGTATCAAATTTTAAATGAAAAAGATAGTTGCATATCTCAAGGATGCCTATACCGAATTGGTATATAAAGTATCTTGGCCTTCACGAGAAGAACTAACCAGCAGTACAATGATAGTAATGATTGCTTCCCTTATTATTGCGCTGATAGTTTTCGGGTTGGATTCTTTATTCGAATGGATATTGAAAATCCTGTACGGTATTTAATCATCTGAAATAAAGGAAAAATGGCTGAAAGCGAAAAAAAATGGTACGTTCTGCGTGCCGTTAGCGGAAAAGAAAATAAAGTCAAAGAGTACCTCGAGTCAGAAATTAAAAAAACCGATTTAGGAAAGTACATATCTCAGGTCCTCATCCCCACAGAAAAGACTTACACGGTACGCAACGGAAAGAAAGTGATGAAAGAACGTGCTTATCTTCCCGGTTATGTGCTTATAGAAGCCGATCTGACGGGTGAGGTAATTCACGAACTCAAAAATCTCAACTACGTCGCAGGCTTTCTTCCCAACACAAACGATCCTCAACCCCTTCGTGAATCTGAAGTGAAACGTATTTTGGGAACGATGGACGAATTGGAAGAAGCCAACGAAGAAATGGATGTAAAATTCTACGTAGGCGAAAATGTTAAAGTGATTAGCGGTCCTTTTACAAGTTTTTCGGGAGAAGTTGAGGAAGTGAACGACGAAAAAAAGAAACTAAAAGTAATGGTCAAAATATTCGGGAGGAAACAACTTCTCGAATTGGGGTATATGCAAGTTGAGAAAGAATAAACAGCAATTTGGTTACGCAGATTCTGAAATTCTTCCGTTTGTTTCGAAAACCGTTTATTAATTTAATCAAAGAAAATGGCAAAAGAAGTTGCTGGACAAATCAAATTACAAATCAAAGGAGGAGCTGCAAACCCATCTCCCCCGGTTGGACCTGCTTTGGGTTCGAAAGGGATCAACATCATGGAGTTTTGCAAGCAATTCAATGCCAGAACTCAGGACAAAGCCGGTAAAGTATTGCCTGTGGTAATCACTTATTATACCGACAAATCTTTTGATTTTATTGTTAAGACTCCACCGGTTGCGATTCAATTGTTAGAAGCCACCAAGGCAAAAAGCGGCTCTGCCGAACCTAATCGTAAGAAGATTGCAGAAATCACTTGGGATCAGGTAAAAGCTATAGCCGAAGAAAAAATGCCCGATCTAAATTGCTTTGACATCGAATCTGCAATGCGAATGGTTGCCGGCACGGCTCGCAGTATGGGTATCACAGTAAAAGGGGAATTCCCTGAAAATGTAAATAATTAAAACTTCAATCGAGTTATGAGTAAACTGACAAAAAATCAAAAGTTGGCTTTGAGCAAAATTGAAGCAGGGAAAACCTACACGCTGAAAGAAGCTTCGAAATTGGTCAAAGAAATTACAACTACCAAATTTGACGCTTCGGTTGATATTGATGTACGCCTTGGCGTAGATCCCAGAAAAGCGAACCAAATGGTAAGAGGCGTAGTGTCTCTGCCTCACGGGACCGGAAAACAAGTCAGAGTTCTTGTGTTGTGTTCTCCCGAAGCTGAAGCCGAGGCCAAAGAGGCTGGTGCCGACTATGTAGGACTTGACGAATACATTGAAAAAATTAAAGGAGGTTGGACCGACGTGGATGTTATTATCACGCAACCGCAAATTATGGGAAAAATCGGAGCATTGGGGCGCATTTTAGGACCTCGAGGCTTGATGCCAAACCCTAAAAGCGGAACTGTAACCACCGATGTAGCCAAAGCCGTCAAAGAAGTGAAACAAGGTAAAATCGACTTTAAAGTAGATAAAGCAGGGATCGTTCATGCTTCTATCGGAAAAGTATCATTTACTCCAGAACAAATCAGAGATAACGCAAAAGAATTCATCGAAACGCTTATCAAACTGAAACCCACTGCAGCTAAAGGTACTTATATTAAGAGTATTTATCTTTCGAGCACGATGAGTCCGGGTCTGAAAATTGATCCCAAATCGGTAGAAGAAATCTAAAAAAAGAAATTAATCTATGAAAAAGGAAGATAAAAGCATATTAATAAAGAAAATAGCTGAAACAGTTCAGTCTTATGACAACTTCTACCTTACTGACATTGCCACATTAAATGCGGCTAAGACCAGTGAGCTTAGAAGAGAATGCGCAAAAGAGGATATTAAGCTTCTGGTAGTAAAAAATACTTTACTGAAAAAAGCGCTTGAGACGCTCGACGGAAATTTTGAAGAGCTGTATCCCGTACTAAAGGGCAATACTGCAATCATGTTTTCGAATGTAGCCAATGCACCGGCAAAACTCATCGATAAACACAAAGCGACAAAGATACCGGCATTAAAAGCTGCATACGTACAAGAAAGCTTCTTTATCGGGGATAAATATCTGAAAGACTTGATATCTATCAAAAGCAAAGACGAAGTTATCGGAGATATCATTTCATTGTTGCAATCTCCTGCCAAAAATGTCATCTCTGCCCTTAAATCGGGCGGAAATACCATTCACGGTATATTGCAAACCCTTTCGGAAAAATAATTTTTCAACACAACAACAAACAGAATTAGTAATCAATTTAAACAAATACAACAATGGCAGACTTAAAAGCATTTGCTGAACAATTAGTTAACTTAACAGTGAAAGAAGTTAACGAACTTGCTGAGATTCTCAAAACCGAATATGGCATCGAACCTGCTGCCGCAGCTGTTGCAGTGGCTACCGGCCCCGCTGCAGGTGGTGAGGCAACCGTAGCCGAAGAAAAAAACTCCTTTGACGTTGTCCTGAAAAGTGCAGGACAAGCCAAACTGGCTGTCGTTAAAGCTGTTAAGGAACTCACAGGACTTGGCTTGAAAGAAGCTAAAGATTTAGTTGACGCTGCTCCAAGTGAATTGAAAAAAGGTGTAACAAAAGACGAAGCGGAAGCTTTGAAAAAACAACTTGAAGAAGCAGGAGCAGAAGTTGAACTTAAATAAGATCAGTTACCTAAAATTAGGTTAATATGGTTAGGAATCTTCCATGAGGAGATTCTTAACCTTTTGTGTCAATACGTCTAAGTTCAAAAATAGCATCATCCATGTCTTCAACCAACGCTCAACAACGCATCAATTTTGCGACCGTCAAGAACCCTCTTGATTTCCCGGACTTTCTCGAAGTACAGATCAAATCTTTCCAAGATTTTCTGCAACTCGACGCTCCACCCGAAAAAAGAAAAAACGAAGGATTGTATAAGGTTTTCATGGAAAATTTTCCAATCGCAGATACCCGAAACAACTTCGTACTCGAATTTTTAGACTACTATGTCGATCCTCCTCGCTATACTATCGACGAATGCATCGACAGAGGTCTGACATATAGCGTGCCTCTCAAGGCTAAGCTTTACCTCTATTGCACCGACCCTGATCACGAAGATTTTGCACCCGTCATTCAGGATGTTTATTTAGGCACCATTCCTTACATGACAGAAAGGGGAACTTTCGTCATC
Source organism: Dysgonamonadaceae bacterium (assembly GCA_029975415.1). Taxonomy (GTDB): domain Bacteria; phylum Bacteroidota; class Bacteroidia; order Bacteroidales; family Dysgonomonadaceae; genus Seramator. The sequence goes on from JARKPE010000114.1 coordinate 6,004, forward strand.
AACGGAGCAGAACGTGTTATCGTTTCTCAATTGCACCGTTCTCCCGGCGTTTTCTTCGGACAAAGTGTACATACTAACGGAACCATTCTTTATTCTGCCCGCATCATTCCTTTTAAGGGATCGTGGATAGAATTTGCAACTGACATCAATAATGTCATGTATGCATATATCGATCGTAAAAAGAAATTACCCGTCACCACCTTGCTTCGAGCAATTGGATTTGAGAGTGACAAAGACATTCTCGAAATCTTCGATTTGGCGGAAGAGGTTAAAGTGTCCAAAACCAATCTAAAAAAAGTAGTTGGAAGAAAACTTGCCGCCAGGGTTCTAAAATCGTGGATGGAAGATTTTGTGGATGAAGACACCGGAGAAGTTACTTCAATCGAACGAAATGAGGTAGTCATCGAACGAGAAACTATTCTCGAAGCCGAACATATTGACGAAATCATCGAATCGGGAGTTTCGTCAATCCTGTTACACAAAGAAACGGCTAATTCTTCGGATTATTCCATCATATATAATACATTACAGAAAGACCCGAGTAATACCGAAATTGACGCTATCCGTCATATCTATCGTCAGATTCGCAGCGCCGAGCCTGCAGACGATTCAAGTGCTCGAGAAGTTATCAACAATCTGTTTTTCTCCGAAAAGAGATACGACTTAGGAGATGTTGGAAGATACAGGATAAATAAAAAACTGAATCTCAACATTCCTGACGAAATTCGCGTTCTCACCAAAGAAGATATTATCGAGATTATCAAATATCTCATCGAATTGGTGAATTCGAAAGCCATGGTGGACGATATCGACCACTTGAGCAATCGTCGTGTCCGTACCGTCGGAGAGCAGCTTTACAATCAGTTCGGCGTAGGCCTGAATCGTATGGCTCGCATTATTCGCGAACGCATGAATGTGCGAGATAACGAAGTATTCACTCCTATCGACTTGATCAATGCCAAGACGGTTTCGTCTGTAATAAATACATTTTTTGGGACGAATGCCCTCTCGCAGTTCATGGATCAAACGAACCCTCTGGCCGAAATCACTCATAAACGTCGTCTCTCGGCACTCGGTCCGGGTGGACTGTCGCGCGAACGTGCAGGTTTTGAAGTTCGCGACGTTCATTACACCCACTACGGTCGTCTTTGTCCTATCGAAACTCCCGAAGGTCCTAACATCGGCCTAATTTCATCACTTTGTGTTTATGCCAAAATCAATGATCTCGGGTTTATCGAAACTCCTTATCGCAAAGTTTCAAATGGACAAGTCGATATAGATAATAATCACGTAATATATTTGGCTGCCGAAGAAGAAGAGGGGAAAATTATTGCCCAAGGAAATGCTCCTATCGACGACGAAGGAAAATTCATCAATCCTCGTGTGAAAGCGAGAGAAGATGCCGACTATCCGCTTGTAAGTCCGGAGGAGGTTGAGTTAATGGACGTATCTCCCATGCAGATAGCTTCTATTGCAGCTTCGTTGATTCCGTTTCTCGAACATGATGATGCCAACCGAGCTTTGATGGGATCGAACATGATGCGACAGGCAGTTCCACTGATGCGAAACGAAGCACCAATCGTTGGAACGGGAATAGAAGGACAACTTATCAAAGATTCCCGAACACAGATCATGGCTGAAGGTGATGGTGAAGTGATCTACGTTGATGCAACCACCATAAAGGTTAGATACGATAGAAGTGACGAAGAAGAATTTACAAGTTTCGAAGAAGCAGTCAAAACATATAAAATTCCCAAATTCCGTAAAACGAACCAGAATACCACAGTGGATTTACGTCCATTGTGCAGATTAGGACAAAAAGTTAAAAAAGGAGACTTCTTAACAGAAGGCTACGCTACCGAAAACGGAGAATTAGCTTTAGGTAAAAACCTGAAAGTGGCATTTATGCCCTGGAAAGGCTACAACTTCGAAGATGCAATCGTTCTTAACGAACGCATTGTTCGCGAAGATATTTTTACATCAGTGCATGTAGAAGAATTTTCACTCGAAGTCAGGGAAACTAAGCGCGGCCTTGAAGAACTCACTTCCGATATTCCCAACGTAAGTGAAGAAGCTACTAAGGATTTGGACGAAAGAGGAATCGTTCGAGTAGGTGCGCGAATTCAGCCAGGTGACATCCTAATCGGGAAAATAACACCGAAAGGAGAATCAGACCCTTCGCCTGAAGAAAAATTGCTTCGTGCCATCTTTGGAGACAAAGCAGGCGATGTCAAAGACGCTTCTCTGAAGGCTTCACCATCACTAAAAGGTGTCGTAATCGAAACCAATCTGTTTTCTAAAGCTGCCAAAAAAGGAAAAGGCAAATTGTCGAATAAAGCACTTCTCCCAAAACTCGACGAAGAATACGAAGAGAAAATGGAAGAGTTGCGTAAAAAACTAATCGATAAATTGCTTGTCCTTACCGAAGGGAAAACTTCAGCCGGAGTTAAAGATTATACTAATATGGAAGTAATTCCGAAAGGCTCGAAGTTCACTGCCAAGGTATTAAATGAAATCGATTATCAGTCGATTCAGTTGAACAAATGGACAACTGACGCTCATAAAAACGAGCTAATTCGCACAACTGTCATCAACTACTTGCGTAAATATAAGGAACTGGATGCTGAACTCAAACGCAAACGCTTCGATCTTACAATCGGAGACGAACTGCCTTCGGGAATCATGCAGATCGCTAAAGTGTATGTAGCAAAAAAACGAAAAGTTCAAGTAGGAGACAAAATGGCCGGGCGACACGGGAACAAGGGTATTGTCTCGAAAATCGTTCGACAGGAAGACATGCCTTTCTTACCCGATGGTACGCCGGTAGATATCGTTCTAAACCCATTGGGTGTTCCATCGCGTATGAACTTGGGTCAGATTTTTGAAACCGTGCTCGGTTGGGCAGGTGAAAAATTAGGTGTTCGTTTTGCAACTCCCATATTTGATGGCGCGTCGCTCGACGACCTCAACACATGGACTGATAAAGCAGGTATCCCCCGATATGGGAAGACCTATCTCTACGATGGAGGTACCGGTGTCAGATTCGATCAACCAGCCACTGTGGGCGTCATCTATATGCTGAAACTTGGTCATATGGTTGAAGACAAAATGCACGCACGTTCAATCGGGCCTTATTCACTAATCACGCAACAACCACTGGGTGGAAAGGCCCAGTTTGGAGGTCAGCGTTTTGGAGAAATGGAAGTCTGGGCGCTTGAAGCATTCGGCGCGGCACACATCCTTCAGGAAATACTAACAATCAAGTCGGATGATGTCGTTGGACGCTCAAAAGCATACGAGTCTATAGTAAAAGGAGAAGCGATGCCTCAACCCGGCATTCCGGAATCGCTAAATGTTTTGCTCCACGAACTAAGAGGTTTAGGACTGAGTATTCAACTCGATTAAAGTCATACTCACATATGGATTTCGGACCTGTACTGAGTCCGAAATCCCTCAATAATCAATTAAAAAATAGACAAACTCTTTATACAAAAGAATATGGCATTTAGAAAAGACAATAAAATAAAGAGTAACTTTTCGAAAATAACAATCAGCTTAGCGTCACCCGAAGAAATTCTCGAGAATTCGTATGGAGAAGTGCTGAAACCCGAAACCATCAACTATCGTACCTACAAACCGGAACGTGATGGATTGTTCTGCGAACGCATTTTTGGTCCGGTAAAAGATTACGAATGCCACTGCGGAAAATACAAAAGAATCCGCTACAAGGGAATCGTATGCGATCGATGCGGTGTAGAAGTTACTGAAAAGAAAGTCCGTCGAGAACGAACCGGGCACATCCACCTCGTAGTACCTGTCGCACATATTTGGTATTTCAGATCGCTACCCAACAAAATAGGTTATCTACTCGGAATACCGACAAAGAAACTCGATTCGATTATTTATTACGAACGTTATGTGGTAATTCAACCAGGTATATTAAAGGATAAAGTTGAAGAAAAAGATCTTCTCACCGAAGATGAATATCTGGAATTTCTTAACGGCCTGCCAAAAGAAAATCAGCTACTCGAAGACAGCGATCCAAATAAATTTATCGCAAAAATGGGAGCCGAAGCAATTCTGGATCTTCTTGAAAGATTAAATCTCGACAAATTGGCCAATCAGCTTCGCCATCGCGCCAACACAGACAATTCGCAACAGCGCAAAAACGAGGCTCTTAAGCAGTTGCAGGTGGTAGAGGCATTCCGTAGCTCGAAAAATGTGAACAAACCGGAATGGATGATCATGAAGGTAATTCCCGTTATTCCACCCGAGCTTCGTCCACTTGTTCCACTTGATGGAGGACGTTTTGCTACTTCCGACCTCAACGATTTGTATCGCCGTGTTATTATTCGCAACAACCGATTGAGAAGACTCATCGACATCAAAGCTCCTGATGTGATTTTGCGTAATGAAAAACGCATGCTCCAGGAAGCCGTTGATTCGCTTTTCGATAATTCCCGGAAATCGAGTGCTATCAAAACAGAATCAAATCGTCCTTTAAAGTCTCTCTCGGACAGCTTAAAAGGGAAACAAGGCCGATTCCGGCAAAATTTGCTGGGTAAACGTGTCGATTATTCTGCTCGCTCGGTTATCGTTGTAGGTCCGGAATTGAAGATGCACGAATGCGGTTTGCCAAAAGACATGGCTGCCGAACTCTACAAACCGTTTATTATTCGCAAACTCATAGAAAGAGGCATTGTGAAAACCGTGAAATCGGCAAAAAAAATTGTTGATCGCAAAGAACCGGTTGTTTACGATATTCTCGAATATGTGATGAAGGGACATCCCGTTCTTCTCAACCGTGCTCCAACACTTCACCGATTGGGTATTCAAGCATTTCAGCCGAAACTAATCGAAGGAAAAGCTATTCAGCTTCACCCGCTTGCATGTACGGCATTCAATGCCGACTTCGATGGAGACCAAATGGCCGTTCACCTTCCGCTCGGCAACGAGGCTATCCTCGAAGCTCAATTGTTGATGCTTGCTTCACACAACATTCTCAATCCTGCCAATGGCGCACCTATCACCGTACCTTCACAAGATATGGTGCTCGGACTCTATTATATTACTAAAATTCGTCCGGGAGCAAAAGGAGAAGGAATGACATTTTATGGCGAAGAAGAAGCTATAATAGCATATAACGAAGGAAAAGTGGATATTCACGCCCTGGTGAAAGTTATCGTAGATGATGTGGACGAGGAAGGCAATCCTATCCGCAAAATGCACGAAACAACAGTCGGTCGGGTAATTACAAACGAGTATATTCCCAAGGAAGTTGGCTACATCAACGAACTTCTTTCGAAGAAATCGCTTCGCGACATTATTAACAAAGTAATTAAACGCTGTGGAGTAGCTCGAACGGCTCAATATCTCGATGATATCAAAGCACTTGGTTATCGAATGGCCTTTGAAGGAGGACTTTCGTTTAACCTCGAAGATATTATCATCCCTGCTGAAAAAGAAGAACTTATAAAGCAAGGATACGAAGAAGTTGAGCAGATTATGGAAAATTACAACATGGGATTTATCACCTATAACGAGCGCTACAATCAGATTATCGATACGTGGACACATATCAACTCCAAATTGTCGAACATTCTGATGAAACGACTTGCAGAAGATGATCAAGGATTTAATTCTGTGTACATGATGCTTGACTCGGGTGCCCGTGGTTCACGCGAACAAATTCGTCAGTTGTCGGGTATGCGTGGCTTGATGGCTAAACCTCAAAAAAGTGGTGCTGAAGGAGGACAAATCATCGAGAACCCAATTTTGGCAAACTTCAAAGAAGGATTGTCGGTATTGGAATATTTTATTTCGACACACGGTGCTCGTAAAGGTCTTGCCGATACCGCCCTCAAAACGGCTGACGCCGGTTATCTGACTCGCCGTTTGGTTGACGTTTCGCAAGATGTCATCATTACGGAAGAAGACTGCGGAACACTTCGTGGGCTTGTAGCAACGGCACTCAAAAATAATGATGAGGTGGTAGCTTCGCTCTACGAGCGCATCCTCGGGCGTGTCTCGGTGCATGACGTGCAGCACCCTTTGACGGGAGAAATTCTGGTACAATCGGGAGAAGAAATCACGGAAGATATTGCAAAAAAAATAGAAGAATCTCCCTTGGAACGCGTAGAAATCCGTTCGGTGCTGACATGCGAATCCCGACAAGGAGTTTGCGCGAAATGCTACGGACGAAATTTGGCTCGCAGTCGTATGGTAGAGAAAGGGGAAGCCGTAGGAGTAATCGCGGCTCAGTCGATCGGAGAACCCGGTACACAGCTGACGCTCCGTACTTTCC
>JARKPE010000122.1 GCA_029975415.1 Dysgonamonadaceae bacterium
TATGAAACCTCCATGATAGCTTTTAGAACACCCAAGCGGATGAAAATTTAGCAGGTTCGGTGAATTCCATATTGACTGATTATATTTAGTTTTGTCGCCACCATCAAGGTGATTTATAACGAACCATTAAACTTTAGTCAACAATGGAAACAGTAACATTTGAACAAGTCGTCAGCCGCGGGTGTGGGCTCGACGTACACAAGGAAACGGTAGTAGCCACCATAGATGGCGAAGGGATAGAACGCACCACCCGAGAATTTGGGACGTTCACGAGATCTTTGACAGAATTGAAAGACTGGTTAGTGGAAAACAAGATTACTCACGTAGCGATGGAGAGTACGGGAGTTTACTGGAAGCCGGTTTATAACATCCTTGAGCCAACAGGTATCACTGTTTGGATAGTCAATGCCCGGCACGTTAAGAACGTTCCCGGACATAAGACGGACAAAAAAGACAGCCGGTGGTTGTGTAAGCTGCTGCTTGCCGGTTTGCTTAAACCCAGCTACATTCCACCACGCGAGCAGCGGGAGTTACGGGATTTAACCCGTTACCGCAAGAAATTAATCCGGGATGTGGCATCCAACAAAAACCGGATCATTCGTATTTTGGAAGATTGTAACGTGAAACTCTCGAGTGTATTAAGCGATACCTCGGGGATTACAGCCACCAAACTGATCGACAGGCTGTGTGAAGGCAAACAGGTAACCATCGAGGATATAGATGAGGTTTATCATGGAAAAATTGGTGCAACCAAAGAGGAACTTTGGGAAGCCTGTAACGGAAATATTACCGATCACCACATCTATCTGTTGGGTACCATCCGCTCAAACAACCGGCATATTGAATCTTTAATCGAAGAGCTTAATCAAAAGATACGGCAAATGCTTTCGCCTTACGAAAATGTATTGGAACTCCTTAAGGAGATTCCGGGATTAAGCCACAAAACCGTTGAAGACCTTATCGCCGAAATCGGACTGGATATGGAAGTTTTTCCAAGCGAAAAACACCTGGCAAGCTGGGTAGGGGTATCCCCCGGGAACAACGAGAGCGCGGGTAAAAAAAAAGCGGTCGAACCACCCACGGAAACAAACAAGCCAAAGCAACGTTGGTAGAAGCTGCCTGGGGCGCATCACGCACCAAGAATACATTTTATAGTGCCCGTTATCATCGTTTGGCCGCCCGACGAGGTAAAAAAAGAGCGGTAATGGCCGTAGCCCATTCCATTCTCAAATCGGTGTATTATGTTTTAAAATACAATGTTCCTTACCATGAATTGGGAGCAGATTATCTGAACAGCCGAATGGAGAAAAAACGGAAAAAGTATTTAAAGGCTGAATTGGAGAAGATGGGATATGATGTTTATCTTGAGCCTGTTAACCCCCTGAGTCCTATGGGGGCTTAAAGAGCTACGCTTCACATAACGGGAAACAAAAACCTAAGGTCGATTTTTACTGACGCACGGTGTAATAAGTCACCTAAGTCGAGTATGAAACTGATCTCAACAGATAAGCACCCCAGACTGTTGCCACGAGCACGCGTATGAAATTTTAAATTACTTCTTTATCTGTTATGTTTTCCGATAACCGGAGCATTTGTCCAAAAGATGAGTGCTGTTTTTCTTTTTGTCTAAATTAAAAATAAGCAACAATAAAATGTTGTTATAATACTGATTATAAGTGTATTAATATTATATAGATTTACGTATGAAAAAGCTATTGTCATTCTCCTTTCTTTTATTTCTAACGGTTTTCTCATTATTCTCACAAAATGCGTTAAAGTTTGCCGTTATAAGCGATATTCACTTTCTGGGAACCGATTTAGCACAATCGGGAGATGCTTTGACGAAATATGAAAATGCTACCGGAAGAAATGTGAAAGAGTTACATGCTGTTTTGGATGAAACATTGAAACAAATTGAAGCTGCTCATGTAGATGCACTTTTGATTTGCGGAGACCTTGTTAATCATGGCGAACGACAAAGTCATGTGGAATTGATTCGGAAACTGATGCCATTGAATCTAAAAGGAATAAGAATTTACGTTATTCCGGGCAATCACGATGTGAATGTCCCTGATGCCAAAGCCTACCTCGGTAATGAATCATCTCCCACTCAAACAGTTTCGGCAAAAGAATTTGCCGAATTTTACGCACCTTTCGGTTATGGAGAGGCCTTGCGCCGTGATAGCGCATCATTGAGTTACTTGTCCGCGCTCACAGACTCGCTTTGGTTACTTTCGCTCGATTCGAACCGGTATAATGAATATACAACAACTTCTCTTTCGGGAGGTCGGGTTTCACCACAAACCGTGCAATGGGCAATGGATATTTTGAGCGAAGCGCGCAGCCAAAACATAACGGTTTTGGGAATGATGCATCATGGTTTAGTGGAGCACATGCCCTATCAGGCAACGTTTTTTCCCGATTATCTGGTTGAGGATTGGAAAAAATTGGCCACCACTTTTGCCGATGCCGGTATGTCTGTTGTTTTTACAGGACATTTTCACGCTAACGATATTTCGATGCTGACTTCTGCTAACGGAAACACAATTTATGATGTGGAAACGGGTAGCTTGTCTCAATATCCGCTGCCTTATCGTATCGTTGAGATGGAGGGTAACACGATGAAAATCGACTCCCATTTTATTCAATCCATCGAAGGTGTGCCTAATTTGCAGGAGAAATATCGAGAAAAAATGGAAAGGTATGCTAAAACTTCGGCTGATGCACAATTGAACAGGTTGAAAATTCCATTTGCGGAAGAAACACGGCGTGCACTGGCCGATTTACTTTCGCAGATCAATATTTTGCATGTTGCCGGCGACGAAAAAATAGATGCGGAAACGGCTAAAACAATACAGAAACTGGCAGAATCGGTTGGCGATGAAAATTTTGACGCGAAATCGTTTCAATTGGACTTTCCACCGGCTGACAATCAATTGACCATATCGTTGAAGAGAGAATGAGAATGCATCAACCGCTTCTTCCATGCATGCATCCTGATAAGATTGAGGCCGGATGCGATGAGGCCGGTCGTGGCTGTCTTGCAGGACCTGTTTTTGCAGCGGCTGTGATTTTGCCGCCAAATTTCGAATGCGATGAGCTAAATGATTCGAAACAGTTGTCGGAAAAGCAACGAAATCGTTTACGTCCGTTCATTGAGGAGCATGCATCGTGTTTTGCCGTGGCCATGTGTTCGAATGAGGAAATCGATGAATTGAACATTCTTTGGGCGTCCGTCGAGGCGATGCATCGTGCGTTATCAAAACTCATCACTGCGCCTCAACATATTTTGGTGGATGGCAATCGGTTCAGAACTTACGGACAAGTCCCTCATACATGCGTAGTGGGTGGCGATGCCATTTATTTGCCTGTTGCCGCGGCTTCGGTATTGGCCAAAACTTATAGAGACGAGTATATGTCGAATCTTGCTCGAGAATTTCCTCAGTACGATTGGGATCATAACAAAGGTTATCCGACAAAAGCGCATCGCGAAGCGATTCGAAAATATGGCATTACGGCTCATCACCGTAAGAGTTTTCGACTACTGGAGACTCAATTTGATATTGACTTTGGACAGTAGCAATAGAAAAATTCTGATGGCTCTGCTTTACCCCGTATTGTAGCTAACTATCGTTAATTTGCTGAAAACTAGAAAGGAAATTGGATAGCGTAAATTAAACAGAGCCAAAATTGATTTTCTTACAACACCATTCCTTTTTTTATTAAAGAAACAACGCTTGTTCCTGGTTTTGTCGGTCGGGATAAAAATTACAAAGAAATGGAGTACCCGCATCATTCGAAAAGTTTAAATTTGTCAGGGAATTTAATAACCAATTGTGGAGCGGTTTACCCGCAATTAGATAGAGTCATCGTATATTTCTTTCTAATGTTGCGATAAGCTAAACAAACCAACTTCTTTAATGGTCGTATCATTCCGTGTGGGAATCCGTCTCCTTTTCAAGTGCGACAGTGATGATTTTCTGGAGGGCCAAAGCTCTTCCTTTCCCTAATAAAGGCTTGCCGGATTTTAATTGATCCGGCGTTAAGGCTTCTATAGCCTTGCAATCAAAGTTTTCCATAAATCTAATTTCTTTGTAAATGTAATATTTTTTATTCCTTCATTTGACATAGTTTAGTTTACAGTCTCCGAGACATACGAAATTCACAAGGCAACTTCCATTAATTACCCACTTACTATTTTATTTAAAATCTATATGTTTGAATATCCTATTTATAAACAAATCTATGTAAGGTTTCTTTTAATAAGGATTCAAAACAGAATGACGATTTTTACTTTTTTGTTAAGTTTTTGTTTCCGTAATAATTTTGTCTCCTATGTTAAAAATTATTTTGTAATTTTGCGACGAAATTCGAAATGGTTGGTCATTCAATTGTAAAATAACCATATAATTTTTTATGGATACAATCTACCTAATTATCCTTTTGGTATTACTTCTTCTGGCAGTTCTCGATTTGACCGTGGGAGTCGCAAACGATGCTGTCAATTTTCTAAACTCAAGTATTGGATCTAAAGCTGCTCCCTTATGGGTTATTTTATCGGTTGCATCATTAGGCGTACTGCTTGGAACACTCTTTTCGAGCGGAATGATGGAAATTGCCCGTAACGGAGTTTTCCGCCCCGAGATGTTCACCTTTCATGATGTCATGATTCTTTTTTTGGCAGTGATGATCACAGATGTCATGCTACTGGATATTTTCAATTCGCTCGGATTGCCCACATCTACCACTGTCTCGCTCATTTTTGAACTATTAGGGTCAGCAGTAGGTGTTTCTCTTTTTATAATCTGGCAAAACAACGGAGGCAATCTCGCTGATTACATCAATACGGCCAAAGCATTAGCCATGATTACGGCCATATTGGTTTCAGTTGCCATCGCTTTCGTAACCGGAAGCCTGATTATGTATCTCTCAAGAATCATATTTTCATTCAATTATAAAAAACCGTTCAAATATTTCGGAGCGCTATGGGGCGGTTTTGCACTTACGGCCATCACCTATTTTGCAGTATTTAAGGGATTGAAAGGAAGCAGTATTATCACTCCCGAATTTATGGATTACCTCAACAACAACATGACACAGGCGTTGCTGATCACTTTTGCGGGATGGACGGTTGTAATGGCGATTCTTCAGCATTTATTTAGAGTAAACATATTGAGAATCATTGTGTTGGCAGGCACCATGTCTCTCGCATTGGCATTCGCGAGTAACGATCTCGTAAATTTCATTGGTGTATTTATGGCCGGATTAAGTTCGTTTCAGATAGGGCAAAGCGTTCTCTCTCAAGGAGGCGATCTCAACAATCTGTATATGGAAGGACTGAATGCACCTGTAATAGCCGACTGGCGATATCTGTTGGCTGCGGGAGTTATCATGATTATGGCTCTATGGTTTTCTAAAAAGTCCCGTACAGTTACCGAAACAGAAGTCAACTTAGCCCGGCAAGATGCAGGGATGGAACGATTTTCTTCCTCACCCGTTGCACGTTCAGTGGTGCGTTCGGCAGTGAATATCAATTCGGCTCTTAAGAAAATTATTCCGAAAAAAACTCAAATTGCTCTCAACAATCGATTTGTTCCCATCGAAAGAGACGAGGACGCCCCCTCATTCGACTTACTGCGTGCATCTGTAAATCTTACTGTTGCAGCACTCCTTATTTCTTTAGGAACATCACTTAAACTGCCATTGTCAACAACATACGTTACCTTCATGGTTTCGATGGGTACCTCTCTTGCCGACAGGGCTTGGGGTAGAGAAAGTGCTGTTTATCGCATTAACGGGGTTCTAACAGTGATCGGCGGGTGGTTTATTACGGCTATAGTCGCATTTTCTGTATCGTTTGTCATCGCCTTAATACTTTCTTGGGGTGGAAATATTGCGATTTTCCTGTTACTCGCCTTTATCGCATTTATTTTGCTGAAATCATCGAGTATGCACAGACAACGGAAAGAAAAGGAAGAAATGAATTCTACTTTGCTCAGCGACGAAAACGAGATCATCAAGGCTTGTACGTCTGATGTCCGGAATACAATGGAAAGAATGCTCGATATTTATCAGAAGAATATACTCGGATTATTGAACGAGGATAGAAAATTACTAAAGACAATCTCGAAAGAAGCAGACGAGTTATATAATCTGTATAAGGATAAGCGAACATACGAGGTGGTTCCCACAATACAACGCATTGCGCTCGAGGAAATGGATATCGAACAGGAATATGTGCAGATTATCGACTACACCTACGAAATAACGAAAGCATTGAAGTCTATCACATCCGAAAGTTTCAAGCATATCGACAATAATCACACCGGATTTAACGAGCAGCAGGCCGAAGACTTGCAACGCATGAGCAAAAATGTATCGGACATGTATAATGCTTTTATCGACATGATGGCGCGACATGACTATTCGTCGTTTGACACATTACTAAAATATCGAGACAATATGCTCGACCTTTACGCAAAACTAACCAAACGTCAAATAAAACGAGTAAAAAACATGGAATCGGGAACGCGTACAAGTATTTTGTTTCTGAATATTTTGAACGAAACGAAAAACATTGTTCTTCAATCCATCAACATGATGCGCGCCCAGCGTGATATGATACTGACCAATAATCAAAAAAACGCGCAGCTCATATAATGTCGTAGAGGTTGAACGAGCCACAGTTTTGGTTTTTCTCAAAAGCCTCTCTGTCGCATTGCTTCGAAAGTAAGAATAGCAGTAGAAACCGAAACATTCAGCGAATCGATTTTCCCACGCATGGGAATCTTGATTCGCTTTTTTGTGTGTTGTAGCCAAAAATGTGTCAATCCATCGGCTTCGGTTCCCATCACAATGGCAGAAGGACTTCTGAAATCGACCGTATGATAAAACTCGGAGGCCTGTAGCTCGGCGGCAAAAGAAACAATATGATGTTGTTCAAGCCAGTCAAGTGCTTCCCGAGATGAGCATACGGCGGTTTGCACAGTAAAAATAGTACCTATGCTCGATCGGATAACGTTGGGATTATATAAATCGGTCTGGGGATCGCAAACAATCAATGCATCCACCGCGGCAGCGTCTGCAGTACGAAGAATTGCCCCAAGATTACCGGGCTTTTCTACAGATTCGAGGACAATTACGAAAGGATTTTCGCTCACATGGAGTTGATCTAAAGAATGGAGTTTGGGCTTTGCAATAGCAATAATTCCGTCCGAATTTTCACGATAAGCAATTTTTTGGAATACGGCTTGCGAAATGTCGAAAATTCGACTATCGTCGATGCGGGCTAACACATCGGGATACTTGGTCTTGGCAAACATATCCCGAAACACATACACCGATTCTACTTGATAGCTGCCGGCACAAGCGAGCGACAATTCTCGAGCTCCTTCAATAACAAACAATTGCTGCTCTTTTCGCTCTTTGCTTTTCGAAAGTTTTACAACATTCTTGATAGCCGGATTTTGAAGGCTGGAAATATGCATGTAATCTGAAAATTACTCATTATGAGAAGATGTTGGCAAAAGAAAATCATCGATAACTTTCGTGAACGTTTCTTTCGGCAGTGCGCCCATTGCCATTTGAGGATCTCCGGTTCGAGGAATGAAAATAAAAGTGGGTATGCTTTTGATGCCAAATACCGATGCCAACTCAGGCTCTTTGTCAACATCAATTTTATACACATAGATAGTTTCTCCGTATTCGGAAGCCAAGTCAGCAAGAATAGGCGCCGTAACCCGACAAGGACCACACCAAGTGGCATAAAAATCTACAATTGCGGGTTTGTCTCCATTGTATTTCCAAATCTCGGGATTCTTTTCGTAATCGAAAATCTTTGCAATAAACTCTGACTTTGTGAGTTCTATCGGTTTCGCGGGAGCTCTTTTTTCGGGAGGATTTGCCGAGAAAATGGGGAATACAATAATAAGTGCAATAAATAGCGAGAAATTTTTTTTCATGTTGGTGAAATTGTTAATTATGATTTTTAAAATAATTCAAAATAAGATGACTTTGAGGCAATTGCGTTTATATTTACCTTCCGGATTAGAATTCGGTTCTATCCTTATACGAAATGCTTCCCGGTTTCATAATTCCGAATTCTTTAGCTTGTATGTTTTCAATCTTCATCTTCCATATTTTCACGTTGTTGACAGCGGGAACCGAATACGAAAATGTCCTTTCGGAATATTGTTTCATAATGATGTCGAGCGCTTTCTCTTTTTCGACAAAATCGTTTTCAAACACAACCCTTCCTTCGCAAATCACGCTACCGGCTCGCATCCGATAACTGCAAGCCACATCGGGATGTTGAAAAATCAATTCTGGTTCAGAGCAAAAAGTGATGCATGCATGCGGATTTTTTTCGAGAATAGAAATGGATCTTCCTTCCTGAGCCGAGTGCAAATAGATAGTCTCATTTTCATACCCGAAATTCATAGGAACTACGTAAGGAAAGCCATCTTCATCGGCCATTCCCACGAAACATAATTTACATGATCGTATGATCGTTTCAACTCGTTCACGTTCTTCCACAGAGAATGTTTTCATTTACTCATTCGATTACAAGAGAACAAACTTAGCAAAAAAAATACATTCTGAAATAAAAAAAGGAAAATCAGTGAAGATTTTCCCTTATTTTCTATGAAAAAAGCGCGAAACTTTTTCTTATTTTACCTTATCGACAATGGCTTTGAATGCTTCTGGATGATTCATGGCCAAATCGGCAAGCACTTTGCGATTGATTTCGATTTCGTTTTTGTGCAAAGCACCCATCAAGCGCGAATACGACATACCATTGGCGCGAGCACCTGCATTGATACGCTGTATCCACAAAGCACGGAAGTTGCGTTTTTTGTTTTTACGATCGCGATAGGCATAGGTCAAACCCTTTTCCCAAGTGTTTTTGGCCACCGTCCATACATTTTTGCGAGCGCCGATGTAACCTTTTGTTTGTTTTAAAACTTTTTTTCTGCGGTTGCGCGAAGCAACATGATTCACTGATCTTGGCATAATGTTTACTTGTTTTGAATGATAGCGTCGCTGTCAGAAAATTGCGATCTTTGGTGCATACATTCGGTTAATAAATCGTTAATAATGAAAGTGTTTACTTCATTCCAAGTAGAAACTTCACGTTCCGTTCGTCTGTTTTGTGAACAAGACCTGTATGCGTGAGATTACGTTTCTGCTTTTTGGTTTTCTTGGTCAGAATATGACTCTTGTAAGCATGCTTTCTTTTGATTTTTCCTGATCCGGTAAGGGCGAACCTTTTTTTGGCACCGGAATTAGTCTTAATTTTTGGCATTTTGCTATTATCTAATGATGATTAATTTATTTTTCTCCCTTTCAAACGAAAAAGTGTGCAAAGATAACGATTTTATTTCGATTGCCAAAACGAGATAAGATTTTACCGATAAAAAAGCCGAAAATACATTCGGCTTTTGTCTTGTTCTGGAAAAATCGAAGCTCATTCGTCAGTTTCGGCCTCTTTCTCCTTGTCTTTGTCTTTTTTTGCAGACGTGGCGCTCTTTTTCGGAGCCAGCATAATTGACATACGTTTACCTTCGAGAATAGGCATTTGTTCAACCTTTGCATAATCTTCCAAATCGTTTGCAAAGCGCAGCAAAAGAACTTCGCCTTGTTCTTTGAACAGAATCGAACGGCCTTTGAAAAATACAAAAGCCTTCACTTTTGCACCTTCACTCAAGAAGTTCATGGCGTGATTGAGTTTAAAGTTGTAATCGTGATCATCGGTTTGAGGGCCGAAACGAATTTCTTTCACCACAACCTTCACCGATTTGGCTTTCTGCTCTTTGAGTTTCTTTTTTTGCTGATAAACGAATTTCTGATAATCGACGATGCGACATACAGGCGGATTTGCCGTCGGTGATATTTCCACCAAATCGAGCTCCTGTTCCTGTGCCATTCTCAAAGCCTCTCGCGTGGGATAGATTCCCTGTTCGACATTGTCTCCTACTAAACGGACTTCGGGTACTCGGATGCGTTCGTTGATCCGATATAGGTCTTTTGAATCTTTGGAGTTATAATTCATTCAGATCTTGTTTGTTTCGCTATTTTTAGATATTTTTATTTGAATGGTTTAATTTGTTCGCTCCCAGTTCATCATTTCTTTGACTTCCTGAGTGACATTTTGTGCAAAAGTAAGTAAATTTATTGAACCTAAATCAATTCCGCCTTGTTTTCTCACTGATACTTCTTCATTTTCCGCTTCTTTTTCTCCCACAACAAGCAGATATGGAATGCGTTTAAGCTCGTTATCGCGAATCTTGCGGCCGACTTTTTCGTTACGATCGTCCACTTCGGCGCGAATTTCATGTTTTTTCAGCGTTTTCACTACGTGCTTTGCATATTCATTGTATTTTTCGCTGACGGGCAAAACTACTGCTTGCATAGGAGCAAGCCACAATGGAAACTTACCTGCAGTATGTTCAATAAGCACGGCAACAAATCGTTCCATCGAACCGAATGGTGCACGGTGAATCATGACGGGACGGTGTTTTTGGTTGTCCGCACCGGTATATTCCAGTTCGAAACGTTCGGGCAAATTGTAGTCCACCTGAATTGTTCCCAGCTGCCAACGGCGGCCAAGTGCATCTTTCACCATAAAATCGAGCTTTGGCCCGTAAAAAGCGGCTTCGCCGAGTACTACTTTGGCTTTCAATCCTTTTTCGGCACATGCTTCCACGATAGCTGCTTCTGCTTTTTCCCAATTTTCTTCGCTACCGATGTATTTGTCCTTGTCGTTGGGGTCACGAAGGGATATTTGCGCCTCAAAGTTTTCGAAATTGAGAGCTTTGAAAAGGATGAAGATGATGTCCATCACTTTCAGAAATTCTCCTTTCACCTGGTCGGGCGTGCAGAAAATATGGGCGTCGTCCTGCGTAAAACCGCGAACGCGGGTGAGTCCGTGAAGTTCGCCGCTTTGTTCGTAACGATAAACCGTACCGAATTCGGCAAGTCTGAGCGGAAGCTCCTTGTATGAGCGGGGAAAAGCCTTGTATATTTCGCAGTGGTGAGGACAGTTCATCGGTTTGAGCAAAAATTCTTCGCCTTCTTCAGGCGTATGGATAGGCTGGAATGAGTCTTTTCCGTATTTTGCATAGTGCCCCGAGGTTACGTACAATTGTTTTGCTCCGATGTGTGGTGTAATTACTTGCTGATAGTCGAATTCGTTTTGGATTCTTTTCAAGAAATCTTCTAATCGCAAACGCAATTGCGTTCCCTTGGGAAGCCATAAAGGCAATCCTGCACCTACATTGGACGAAAAGGCATACAATTCGAGTTCCTTGCCAATTTTGCGATGGTCGCGTTTCTTGGCCTCTTCAAGCATAACAAGATATTCGTCAAGCAGTTTTTTCTTCGGGAAAGTGATCCCGTAAAGACGAGTCAATTGTGGCCGTTTTTCGTCGCCACGCCAATAGGCACCGGCAGCGCTAAGTATTTTTACGGCTTTAATATACGAAGTGTTAGGTAAGTGTGGTCCCCGACAAAGATCGGTAAAACTCCCCTGTGTGTATGTGGTGATCGTTCCGTCCTGCAATTCGTTGATCAGTTCCACTTTATAGTTTTCGTTGCGCTCGGAAAACATTTTGACGGCATCAGCCTTGCTGATGCTTTGGCGGCGAATATCTTCCTTTGCAGCGCTCAATTCCAACATTTTCTTTTCGATAGCCGGAAAATCGGATTCTTTGATAACGACGCCTTCGCCCGGATCAACATCGTAATAAAACCCATTTTCGATGGCAGGCCCGATGCCGAATTTGATGCCCGGATAGAGCTCTTGCAAAGCTTCAGCCATGAGGTGGGCGGATGAGTGCCAGTAAGCATGACGACCTTCTTCGTCTTCCCATTTCAGCAACTTCACTGTTGCATCGTGTTCGATTGGCCGTGTCAAATCCCATGTTTCACCATTCACACTTGCGGCAAGGACTTCCTGCGCTAGTCGCGGACTGATACTTTCGGCTATTTCTAACGATGTGATTCCTTCTTTGTATTCACGAATCGATCCGTCGGGAAAAGTAATTTTAATCATATTTTTCTGTCTTCGAACCCTGACGATTGCAATTGAGCAGCATGCTTTCCACAAAGGTCGGGTTACCGTTTGTTCCTTATTTGTTTTTTTGCGAATGCAAATGTAATGATTTTGTGATTTATAGAAAGCAGATTTGTTGAGAAAATTGGAATAGTAGATTCAACCATTACGGTAACCGGGTAAAAATAATTGTTTATTATATTTCACTACATCATCAAATCGTTAAATCATCGAATCATTAACCCTCCAACTTGCATGTCGATTGAAAATTATCATTTACATTTGCAAATAAAACCATAAAACAGTTATGCCTGCAAACAGAATCACCTCTCTCTTTGGAATAAAATATCCGATCATTCAGGGCGGAATGGTGTGGTGCAGCGGTTGGAGACTTGCTTCGGCCGTGAGCAACGCCGGAGGTTTGGGATTAATCGGTGCGGGATCGATGCATCCCGAAACACTCAGAGAGCATATCGGCAAATGCAAAAATGCCACAGACAAGCCTTTCGGCGTAAATATTCCGCTGATGTATCCCGAAATCGAAAAAATTATCGAAATCGTTATCGACGAAAATGTTCCCATCGTTTTCACCTCTGCCGGAAATCCGAAAACATGGACTGCAAAGCTGAAATCGGAAGGAATAATTGTTGCACATGTGGTTTCGAGCAGCCATTTTGCACGGAAATGTGTCGAAGCAGGAGTCGATGCCATTGTGGCCGAAGGATTCGAAGCCGGCGGACATAACGGACGCGAAGAAACCACCACCATGACACTTGTTCCGCTAGTGCGATCGGCAGTCGATTTGCCGCTTATCGCGGCAGGAGGCATTGGGTCGGGTGCCGCTATGGCTGCGGCATTTGCTCTCGATGCCGAAGGAGTGCAGGTAGGAACACGTTTTGCACTCACAGTCGAGAGTTCCGCGAGCGAAGCATTCAAACAAAAATGTATATCAATAGGAGAAGGCGAAACGATGCTTGCCCTCAAAAAAATTTCCCCAACCCGATTGATCCGAAACGAATTTTACGAAAAGGTGAAGGAAATGGAAGATCGCGGAGCTTCGAAGGAAGAACTGCAAACCCTGCTGGGACGCGGACGCGCAAAAAAAGGCATCTTCGAAGGCGATCTCGTTGAGGGTGAACTGGAAATCGGGCAGATCGCTTCGAGCATTCGCCAAATTGTGCCGGCAGCCCAAGTGGTAAGCGAGATGATCGAAGATTTTAATCGAACCGTCGAAAGACTTAAAGACTTATCATTCTGAAAAAACTGCCAATCTGTTTAACTATATCATACAACACAATGAAAAGTTTCCACAAATATCTCGTTTGGGCAACAATTCTGTTGCTCGCCGCTACAAACACAAATGCACAACAGACAAAGCAATTCACTCTCGAAGAATTAATCCCCGGAGGAAAAGATTTTTACAACTTTTACCCTCGCCTTCCGATGCAATATCAATGGCAAGGAGACAAACTAATTTCCATTAAAAACGACTCGGTGTGGGTGACGGAAAATCCGCAAAAATCGGGTAAACCGAACTTTCTTTTTTCGTACGGTCATCTTCAGCAGACACTTCCAAAAGAACAACAGGGAGATATATACCAAGTAAATTTTCCCGAAAACCGGAACGATATGGTCATCTTTTACGGGACGAAAGGCATTGGGCTGTATAACATGAAAAACAAAAAGACTGTCGGTTTTTTTGCTTTTCCCGAAAACAGCGAAAATCATCAACTTGCACCTCAATACGCACTGCTGGCCTACACCATCGACAATAATTTGTATGTGCTCGATGGTATGGGTAAACAAACTGCTGTCTCCAACGAAACCAACAAAGGCATCGTTTACGGACAAGCAGTGCATCGCAACGAATTTGGCATCGACGGGGGCATTTTCTGGTCGCCAAAAGGTAATAAACTTGCTTTTTATCGAATGGACGAAACTATGGTTACCGATTACCCGCTGGTGGATATTTCGGCTCGTGTCGCACAACTCAAAAATATTAAATATCCGATGGCCGGAATGACAAGCCACGAAGTTACTATAGGCATTTTCGATCCGACGAACCAAAACACCGTTTATCTGAAAACAAGCGGACCGAAAGATCATTATCTGACAAATGTCGCATGGAGTCCCGACGAGCAATACATTTATGTGGCGGAACTCAATCGCGAACAAAATCACCTGCAACTCAACTGCTACAATGCAGTTACGGGGGATTTCGACAAAACACTTTTCGAAGAATCAGATTCGCGATATGTCGAGCCACAACATCCGGTGATGTTTGTGGCGAATAATCCCGACCTTTTCGTTTGGCAAAGCCGACGCGACGGATACAATCATCTCTATCTCTACGATATATCGGGCAAATTGCTCAAACAACTCACTCGTGGCGAATGGGAAGTTACCGAAGTTATAGGTTTTGATGAAAAAGGGGAAAATCTGTTTTTCGAATCTACCCGTCCCACACCGATGGATCGCCATTTATGCGCCATCAATCTGAACAGCGGTAAAATGGAACAATTGACAACCGAACCGGGCATACACAGCGGCACGATCAGCATTTCGGGGAAATACCTTCTCGACCGGTTTTCGTCCAATGACAATCCCGGAAAGATTTCCCTGATCGATGTTAAAAACAGAAAAGCTACTTTGTTGAATTCGGCAAAAAATCCTTTTCAAGACTACAACATTCCTATTGTCGAATCCGGAACAATAAAAGCGGCCGACAACAAAACCGACCTGTATTACCGCCTTGTCAAGCCTTACGACTTCGATCCGTCGAAAAAATATCCCACTATCATCTATGTATATGGCGGACCTCATTCGCAAATGGTTCAAAACCGATGGCGATACGGATCGGGCGGATGGGAAATGTATATGGCACAACGGGGTTATCTCGTTTTTGTGATGGACAACCGGGGCACTTCCTATCGTGGTGACGAATTCGAGAAAGCAACTTTCCGGCACTTGGGCGTAGAGGAAGCCAAAGATCAGATGAGAGGCATAGCTTTTCTGAAATCGCTACCCTACGTGGATGCCAATCGGCTGGGCATTCACGGCTGGAGCTTCGGAGGATTCATGACGATCAACATGCTGCTGCGCAATCCCGATGTGTTCAAGGCTGGTGTAGCCGGCGGGCCGGTAATGGATTGGAAATATTACGAAGTGATGTACGGCGAACGCTATATGGACACTCCACAGGAAAATCCGGACGGATATCGCGAAAGCAGCCTGCTCAACAAAGCCGATCAACTGAAATCGCGTCTCTTGATTATTCATGGCGATGAAGACCCTACAGTGGTTTGGCAAAACAGTCTGCAGTTTCTGAAATCGTGCATCCAAAATGGCACGCATCCCGATTTTTTTGTTTATCCCGGACACGGGCACAACATGACAGGACATGATCGCGTTCATCTGCACGAACATATTACCCGATATTTTGACGATTTTTGCAAGTGAATATTCCAATATAAAGAGGAGGAAATGTAATTTCGGAATAACAGAAAAAAACGGATAATCGATCTAAAAAAAGAACAAAAAATGGCTTAAATTTTATTCGAACCAAATACGGAGCAAATACGACGGAAACCCTGACAAAGAATGCCTGAAAAAATAGCAGGAAAAAGGGATAAAAATTCTGTGCATAATTACATGATGATGAATGAGCGATTCCCTATCGACTCGTTTATTTTAGTGATAACGAAATTTGGAGGCATAACGAAAAGCCCATTGCTGCCGTACCAACGTACCGTGATGCAAGTAAAAAAAATTCCGGAGAAAAGTGGGAAGATAGAACCACACATTAAAGCGTTTATAACTAAAATAAAATTTGAAATTCCATCTACCTTCGTAAAAGAAGTTGCTTTATAATTATGAAATGAGCAAAAGTAATGATTGTTTTTGTTCCCGACGCCTTTAAATATAGACACTTCACTGTATTTATGTTTCCAAAAAAAGTAGACTAAAAAAACTGGCTAACGGCCTAAGGCTAACGTAAAAACAGACTGAAAAGAGAAAATTCGCATACCGCCAAGCATACGATTTTCTCAAAAAAGCAATTTTTTAGATGAATTTTTTCGAGCTGTGTAAAAATCGGAAATTATCATGTCAATTTGTTTTTCGGTTTTAGCGGGTTTTCATACTTTTGCATTCCTTTTTCACTCATAAATTTCTTTTGTCCGGATGGATCTTCTTTCCATATTTTTCATAGCCATAGGATTATCGATGGATTCGTTTGCGGTGTGTATGAGCCAAGGAATGTGCCGCCAACGATTCGAGCCTGTTCGTGCGGCAAAGGTGGCTTTTGTGTTTGGTTTTTTTCAAGCCGTCATGCCACTCATCGGTTTTGCTCTCGGACTGGGCTTTTCAAAATGGATAGCTTCAGTTGATCATTGGGTTGCTTTTGCCATTTTGGGGATCATCGGTGGAAAAATGATTTATGAAGGTCTGCGTGACGGGAAAGAAGCGCCTTGCGATTGCTCTTGCCAACAGCCTGCTCAAATTAATTTTCGAAGGGTAATAGCCTTATCATTTGCTACAAGTATCGATGCATTGGCAGCCGGACTGATATTTGTCCCATTTAAGGATGTCGTTTTCACAGCCGTTACGATGATCGGAATCGTCTGTTTTGTTTTTTGTTTTGCCGGCATCTATCTGGGCATCCGCTTCGGAAAAAATATCCAAATAAACATGGTACTTATTGGTGGCTTGATATTGATTGCCATCGGCATAAAAATTCTTGGCGATCATCTTCTCTCCGCTTAACCCGATTCCGTTCACCGGTTTTCTACTTATCGATGCCTACCCGGTTCAGAATAAAAGCATATTCAAAAGCGGTGTCCCGAATGCCTTCGTAGCGGCCTGTTGCTCCTCCATGTCCCGATTCCATGTTCATGCGAAGCAACAAAATGTTGTCATCTGTTTTTGTTGCTCTCAATTTTGCTACATATTTTGCCGGTTCGTGAAAGAGCACTTGTGAATCGTTTAAACCTCCTGTTACCAACATGTTGGGATAGTCTTGAGGCTTGATATTGTCATAGGGCGAATAGGAAAGCATATAGTTGAAATACGTTTCATTGTTGGGGTCTCCCCATTCTTCGTATTCGCCCGTTGTGAGAGGCAGCGATTCGTCGAGCATCGTATTGATGACATCCACAAATGGCACCAGCGCCACAATCGTTTGATATAAATCGGGACGCATGTTGGCTACAGCGCCCATCAGCAAACCTCCTGCGCTTCCACCCATTGCAGCCAGCCTGTCAGGCGCTGTGTAACGATCGTTGATCAGTTTTTCGCTGCAAGCGATAAAATCGCTAAAAGTATTTTTTTTCTTCAACAGTTTGCCGTCTTCGTACCATTGTTCTCCCAAATCGCTTCCTCCTCTAATTTGGGCAATGCCGAAAACAAATCCGCGATCTATCAGACTGTAAACGCTTGCGCTGAAATTAGCGTCCGAACTAATCCCGTAACTTCCATAAGAATAAAGTAGTGCGGGGTTTTTGCCATCCTTTTTCAATCCTTTTTTATAGACGATAGCCATTGGTACTTTTACTCCGTCAGGGGCGGTTGCCCAAAGTCGTTCTACGACATAGTCGTCCGGGTTGAATCCTGACGGGATTTCCTGTTCTTTCAGCTTTTTTGTTTGTTGTGAAACGAAATCATATTCATATAACGTGTTTGGTCGGTTGAGCGAAGTGTAGGAATAGCGAATCGATGTGGAGTCGTATTCGGGATTTCCCTGCAACGAAACGGTGTAAACCGGTTCGGGGAAAGTTATCACCTTACTTTTACCTCCCGAAACAGGCTTTAATTCAATTGAGGTAAGTCCGTTTTTGCGAAGCTCAAGCGCCACAAATTCTTTCTGCACATCAATGCCATCAATGCGTATGCTATCGTTGTGCGGAACGAATTCTTTCCATGTTTTCTTGTCCTCGAAGGCGGCGAGTGGCGTTTCGTAGATTTTTCCGTTCAGATTTTGCTTATCCTTGTAACGTACGAAAAATTTGTCCTGATGAGGGTAAACCGAATATTCGACATCCTGAGTTCGTGGCATGAATATTTTGAATGATTCTTCTGGCTTGTCGGCCGGAATAAATCGCTCTTCTGTCGTAGTTGAACTTTCGCTCGAAATAAAGATGAATTGCTTCGTTTTGGTTGCAGAAACGTAAGTCGAAAATTTGGGATCTTTTTCTTCAAAAATCAGGTTACTCTTCGTCTCGTCAAGTTTTTGACGGTGAATTTGATAGGATCGAAGTGTTTTGTCTATCGTGCTATAAAACACTGTTTTACTGTCGTTTGCCCAAGCTGCCGAAGTTGCTCCGATTACGCTGAATCCAATATCTTGTCCTGAAGACAGATCCCTTATTTTCATAATAAATTCGGCATAGGATCCGGTTTCATTGTAGAAGTAGGCCGCTTTGCTGTTGTCGGGACTAATCGAATAACCCATGAAAATGAAAGCCGGTTTGCCTTCGGCCATTTTATTTACGTCGAAAATAATTTCCTCGGGTGCATTCATCGAACCTTTGCGTCTGCAATAAGTTCGATATTGTTTGCCTTTTTCGGTGCGATTATAGTAATAATATCCATCGGAGAATGTGGGATAACTTTCGTCGTCTTCTTTCATTCGTCCTACTATTTCGTTGTAAATAGTTTCCTGAAGCTCTTTTGTCGAAGCCATTACGGTTTCGGTATAGGCATTTTCGGCTTTCAGGTATTCCATCACTTTGGGATTGTTTTTATCTTTCAACCAATAGTAGTTATCGATACGTTGTTTGCCGAAGTTGACAAATGTGTCGGGAATGATTTCGGCAACAGGTGGCGCAGGGAAATCGGACTGTTTCAAAATTTTTGTTTTTTCTTCCGATGAATTACAAGATGCAATCATGATCAGTGTTGTGAAAATAATAAATAATCGAATGGTTTTCATAACGCATAAGATAAATGAAATGTTGAGAATCGAAGCAAATCTTTTTTATAGTTTCGATATATTATTTTGTAAAGATATACTTTTGGAATGGAATGTCAACTTTTTGAACAATCATTTTTTTGGAATGTTATATCCTCAAAACGGCAAGCAGACGTTATGCACAATCATTCGCACGAATCATCTCATCATCTCGAAAACGAAGATGTGAAAAATATCGGTACTGCATTTTTCCTCAATCTTTTTTTCACGATTGTCGAATTTGTAGGTGGAGCCATTACGAATAGCGTGGCCATTCTTTCCGACGCGGTTCATGATTTGGGCGATTGCATTTCACTCGGCATGTCGTGGTATTTTCAGCATATCTCGAAACGCGCCGGAAATAAGGTTTACACGTATGGATACAAGCGGTTTTCGCTATTGGGCGCCATCATCACGTCTGTTGTGCTTGCCATCGGCAGCATTCTTATCATTGCCAAAGCCGTTCCTCGTTTGTTTCATCCCGAGCAGCCCGATGCACGCGGAATGTTGCTGCTTGCTGTACTGGGGGTGATTATCAATGGTGCTGCCGTTTTGCGATTGCGCAAGGGGCACAGTATCAACGAACGCGTGGTTTCGCTCCACATGCTCGAAGATGTGTTGGGATGGCTGGCTGTGCTCGTCGGAGCTGTTGTGATGTTGTTTGCCAATCTTCCCATATTAGACCCGATTCTTTCGATTGCCATTGCCTTTTATGTCTTGACCAATGTGTATCGCAATGTTAAGGAAAGTCTTCAAATTATTTTGCAGGCTGCTCCTGCCGCAATTGATACGGATGATGTCATCCGAATCGTTTCGGATATTCCCGAAATCGAAAGTGTGCACGATGTGCACGTGTGGTCAACCGATGGGCAATACAATATTATGACCGTGCACGTGGTGCTCAACAAGGAAAAATCCCTGCCCGAACTGCATGAGTTAAAAGAAAAAATCCGTCGAAAACTTCAGTCTGTCGGTATTCAACACGTTACGATTGAATTTGAAACGGACAAAGAAGATTGTTCGATGGAAGGTTGCTGCCGATATTATTCTCAAACAGAGAATTTATAACTTCTGTAGATTCGTGAAACTGTCGAATTTTCATTTCTCCTACACACGACATTAACGATTCTTTTCTACTGTTTTCGTCTTTCTTACGAATTACGAAGCTAATTTCGTTTTTTTTGCAAAATAGTTGTATATTTGTATCAAATCAGTTTTGAATCAACCACATCAAAAATACTATCTCTATGCCAAACGCTTTTTTCAAAATTCCCGAAATCAAGAACGAACCCGTGAAGAGCTATGCTCCGGGATCGCCGGAAAGAAAAGCCCTTAAACAGAAACTTTCCGAACTCAACCGTGGGGGATTGGATATCCCGATGATTATCGGCGGAAAAGAGGTGCGCACGAACCGGTTGAAAGATATTCGTCCGCCGCACGACCATCAGCGGCTGCTGGGGCACTATCATCAGGGCGATAAATCGCATGTGCGTCAGGCAATAGATGCTGCCCTCAAAGCCAAACCTGCATGGGAAGCCATGAGTTGGGAAAGTCGCGCTGCCATTTTCCTGAAAGCTGCCGATTTGATCTCCGGGCCTTATCGTTATGAGATGAATGCAGCAACGATGATTGGCCAGTCCAAAAATGCTTATCAGTCGGAAATCGATGCTGTTTGCGAATTGGCCGATTTTTATCGTTTCAATGTGCGCAATATGGGTACTATCTACGAGATGCAGCCAAACTCGGCACCGGGTGCTTGGAATCGGAATGTTTGGCGTCCGCTCGAAGGATTCGTTTTCGCGCTCACACCTTTCAATTTCACTTCCATTGCCGGAAATTTGCCCGGAGCTCCGGCATTGATGGGAAATACCGTTGTGTGGAAACCTTCGAAAACGGCCGTTTATTCGGCAAGCCTCATCATGAAAATACTGATGGAGGCAGGGTTGCCCGATGGTGTCATCAATCTGATATTTACGTCGGGACCTGATGCTGCAGATATAATTTTCGATGACCGAAATTTTGCCGGTCTTCATTTTACGGGATCGACTGCCGTGTTCAACGGTATGTGGAAAACCATTGCCAATAATGTCGGCAAATATAAATCGTATCCGTGCATTGTGGGTGAAACCGGAGGAAAAGATTATGTGCTGGCCGATGCCACGGCTAATCCCAAACAGGTGGCAACAGCATTGATTAGAGGTGCATTCGAATATCAGGGACAAAAATGTTCGGCAGCTTCGCGTGCCTATATCCCAAGCAATTTGTGGAACGATGTTCGCAATTATATGGCTGAAGATTTAAAAAACATTAAAGTCGGAGGAGTGGACGATTTCCGCAATTTTGTGAATGCCGAGAGTGACGAAGAGTCTTTCACTACACTCGCGAAGGTAATTGATGAAGCCCGTACTTCACCCGATGCAGAAGTTATTCTCGGAGGAGAATACGACAAGTCCAAAGGATATTTTATTCATCCTACGGTCATTCTTGCCAAACGTCCCGATTATGTAACCATGAGGGAAGAGTTGTTCGGCCCCATCCTCACGGTATATGCATATGATCCCGATAAGCTGGACGAAACGATGGACCTTCTCGATACCACTACCGATTATGCCCTGACAGGCGCCATTTTTTCCACCGATCGCGCAAATATCGAACGAATGACTGCGCGTTTGACGCATACGGCGGGCAATTTCTATATCAACGACAAGCCCACCGGTGCCGTGGTCGATCAGCAACCCTTTGGTGGCGGACGAGCTTCGGGTACCAACGACAAAGCAGGATCGGTAATTAACCTGTTGCGTTGGGTTTCGCCGCAATGTATCAAAGAGATGTTTGTTCCTCCTACGGATTATAGGTATCCTAATTTTTTGGAGGAATAATTCTCATTTCTTTGTTTTTA
>JARKPE010000125.1 GCA_029975415.1 Dysgonamonadaceae bacterium
AAGAAAAAGATAACGGAGGAGGTGCTTCCATGAACAGGATGATTTCTTGGTTCGGGAAAATGAATTATAATTACGACAACCGATACTTGGCCTCTTTTACTTTACGTCGCGATGCCTCATCCGTATTCGGCGAAAATAAACGATGGGCAACTTTCCCGGCTTTCTCGATAGGATGGGTTTTAAGCAGCGAAAAGTTCTTGGAAGAATTTTTATCAGGTTTTTCACAGCTTAAACTTCGATATGGTTGGGGACAAAACGGCAACTCTCAAATTGATAATTATGCACATTTTCAAATGTACGAATATCTCTATGACAGTAATAACGTTTGGGACTGGAATTGGGGAACGGCCTACGACATTACAGGTCAAGCAGGAACTTTACCTGCTGGTTTCAGACGTATTCAAAGGGGAAATCCGAATTTAAAATGGGAAAGCACGTCGCAACACAATTTCGGATTGGATTTTGTAATTCTTGATTCAAGACTTACCGGTTCATTTGATTATTATTTAAAATATACTCGAGACATTTTAATGAAACCCGGTTATGTTGCAACATTAGGCGAAGGTGCAGGGATGTGGTTAAACGGAGCAGATATTGACAATAAAGGTTTTGAAATCAATCTCGATTATAATCAAAAGATTAAAGATGTACATTTCAATATAGGAGGAATCCTGTCGTATAACCAAAATACGATTGTAAAAGTTCCCGAGCAAGTAATAAACAATTTTCCCGGAAATGGCATGGAAGATAATATACTGGGCCGTTCAAGATACTCATTATACGGGTATGTCGCCGATGGGCTTTTTCAATCTCAGGAAGAAGTTGATCAACATGCTACACAAGTTGGAGCAGCACCAGGCCGAATTCGTTATAAAGATTTAAATGGGGACAAGATAATAGACAGCAAAGATCGCACATGGATAGGTGATGGAAATCCCGATTTCGAATTCGGCATAACAATGGGTCTTGAATGGAAAAATTTTGATTTCAGTTTATTTCTCAACGGTATTTTAGGTAAAGATCTAAACGTTTCAGGATGGAAAAGTTGGACCGATTTCTATTTCTTGGGCACGGTTGGCGAAAATTACGGAACAAGACTTTTGAATGCTTGGACCCCGGAAAATAACAAATCTACAATACCCGCTCTTTCCGTTAACAACTATAATGACGAGGGCCGTTTTTCGACCTACTTTGTGGAAAGTGGATCTTTCATGAAAATCAAAAATATGGAATTAGGGTATAGATTGCCCGGTAATGTGGCAAATTCGTTAAAAATCCAACATAGCAGAATATTTCTTAGAGCGGATAATGTTTTAACGGTAAAGAAAACGTGGGGTGACAATGGATATACCGGCCTTGATCCTGAAACACCTGGCAACACCTATCCTTTACCCTTTTCAATGACTATGGGTTTGAACATAACTTTCTGATAATTATCTAAAAATAATAAAAATGAAAACAAAAATAATAAAACTTACTCTTGGTCTTGCTCTAATAGTCCTTTTTTCTTGTGAATCCATGCTCGACCAAAATCCTCAAGGAATAGTAGCATCGGACGAGTTAAATACTCCCGATAAAGTTGAGCAAATGATAATCGCCGCATATTCGTTCTGCGGACAAAATCATTTCAACAAACAAATGGGAATGCCTTACGCCGAA
This sequence comes from Dysgonamonadaceae bacterium, assembly GCA_029975415.1. Lineage (GTDB taxonomy): Bacteria > Bacteroidota > Bacteroidia > Bacteroidales > Dysgonomonadaceae > Seramator. The sequence goes on from JARKPE010000125.1 coordinate 1,660, forward strand.
GGTTCGTGCAGGGGGGGTGAAGCTTACAAAGGAGGAGCAGGAACAAATGATCTTGCAGAACAAAATTTATGGGAAACATTCACCTATATGGAACCCACAACAACCGGCGAGCTTGATAATCTATGGTGGGTTCATTATGTGGCTGTCGGAAGAGTTCACGATGCATTAAGAAGGGTACAGAATTTAAGTGAAGAAGAGTTTCCCCTGAAAAAACAACGAATTGCCGAATTACGTTTTTTGCGTGGACACATCTACATGTATATGAAATTGTGCTTCAAGTTTTTCCCCTACATAGATGAAAATACCCCTGAAGAAGAATATGACAAAATAAGCAATGATGAATTGAGCAATGAAGAACTGTGGCAAAAACTGATAGACGATTTCAGATATGGCGTTGAAAATCTTCCTGAAAAACAAGAGGAAGTGGGACGCCCCACCAAATATGCTGCAGAAGCCTATCTCGCTAAAGCTTTACTTTTCTCGGCTTACGAACAGGATGAGAACCACAATGTAATAAACATCAATAAAGAAAAACTTACAGAGGTGGCGAATTTATGTAAAGACATTATCGATTATTCGGGCAAAAGTTTATTTCCCGATTTTGCACAAAACTTCCTTTGTGAATATGAAAATGGACAGGAATCCATCTGGGCAATCCAATATTCGGCCAATAATGATGGTTCACCCACAGGCCGTCTCAATTCATGGCTTGTTTGCCCAATGAATCCGGAATACGGTTGTTGTGGTTTTTTGCAGCCTTCAACCAATATGATGAATCGCTACAAAACGGTCAACGGGGTTCCAGATTTTGAAAACTTCAATTCAGGTATAATGCTTGACAATAAAGAAGCCATTGTTACAACTCCCAGCGACCCAAGGTTGTTGCACACCTCATGTGTTCCCGGGTTACCATGGAAATATGATCCCGATTTCATAATGGAGAAAAGCTGGGTACGTCAACCGGAAGTTTACGGATATACCATGAGTCAAAAATTAATCGTTTTGCCGGATTGTCCATGTTTTAGGAAAACAAATCCTTTTATGGGTGCCGCCTTAAATTGGGATGTGCTGCGATTGGATGAGGTAATGTTATGGAGGGCAGAAGCATTGATCCAACTCGGCACAGGTCTTGATGAGGCTTTGACTTTAATAAACAAAATACGTGAGCGTGCCGCCAATAGCACCGGGAGGCTGAAATTTGCGGATGGATCACCCACCGGGAACTTTGAGGTTGAACCTTACAAACCGGGCATAAATTGTCCGGCATGGAATAAAGATTTTGCCTTTAAAGCATTACAATGGGAACGTCATTTGGAATTTTCCACGGAAGGCAAATGGTTTTTCGACTTGGTACGATGGGGCATTGCAGAAGAATCCATGAACAAATATTTTGAAGTCGAAAAAACAAGGCGTACCTATTTGAAAGATGCAAAATTTACAAAAGGCCGAGACGAATACTTCCCGATTCCTCAACAACAAATCAGCTACGTAAAAGGAATCTACAAACAGAATCAGGGATACTGATTTTTGATACGGACCTGAAAATATTTAAGTATCTTTAATCAAAATTTGTGTGTGCCGGCGACATTTGACTTTAATTCGAAAAATCAAATGTCGCCAGGACCATACAATATAAACAAAGAAATAATGCATATCTTTAATTCCATAAAAATTATGAATTACCGTTTCGCTGTCGTTTTAACTATTTTGATTTCATCAAAAGCATTCAGTCAAAAGATTGAAAAAGAATACCTTATTGAAAACAAATACCTCAACATCCCCATCGATATGAAACAGGAAAGGCAAAGGGTTCAATTCGCGTTAGGAGAAGATACGTTGACTTACGCTGAAATCCGCATAGCAGATAATGAAATTGACTACTGGGTTTTTGCGGATTTATCCCAATGGAAAGGTGAAAAATTAAAATTGGTATTCAACAAACAAGCCAAAGGTATAGAATGCATCTATCAATCCGACAAAATAGAGGGTGAAGACAGTCTCTATAGGGGAACCAATCGTCCTCAATTTCATTTTACCACCCGACGGGGATGGAACAATGATCCTAATGGCTTGGTCTATCACGATGGGGGATACCATCTGTTTTACCAACACAACCCATACGAAAATCAATGGGGCAATATGCATTGGGGACATGCCGTAAGTAAAGACCTGTTGCACTGGGAAGAACTAAATCCTGCTCTTTATCCCGATAAGATGGGAACAATGTTTTCAGGTTCTGCCGTTATCGATAAGGAAAATACGGGGGGGTGGGGCAAAAATACCATGATTGCATTTTATACAGCAGCAGGGAAAAATATGACTCAGAACCTTGCTTACAGCATGAATAATGGACGATCATTCATTAAATATGCCGGTAATCCAATTCTCGGACCCGATAGGGATCCAAAAGTTTTTTGGTATGAACCATCCGGCGTTTGGGTAATGGTATTGTATGAAGATAATTATTTTGCCATATACAATTCTAAAGATTTGAAAAATTGGGAATATAAAAGCAAAACAAAGGGTTTTTTTGAATGTCCTGAACTATTTGAATTGCACGTGGATGGAAACGTAAACAATAAAAAATGGGTAATGTACGGTGCATCCGGGACTTATATGATAGGGAATTTTGATGGTGAAGTTTTTACCCCCGAACAGGGCAAATATTTTTATTCCTGGGGTAGTCAATATGCTGCTCAAACATTCAATAATATACCGGGAGAAAGAAGAATCCAGATAGGCTGGGGACGAATTGAACAATCCGGTATGCCATTCAATCAGATGATGCTATTCCCAACCGAATTGACACTCAGAACCACCAGGGAAGGCATAAGATTGTTTTGTGAACCCATAAGGGAAATAGAGAAACTGCACGATAAAAATTATGCATGGAAAAATCTTACTCTAAAAGAAGCAAATAAAAAATTAAACGAAATCGATAACGATCTGCTTCATGTGAAAATGGATGTTGAAATAGAGCATGGCTTGGATCTGAAAATTTTCTATAAGGGAAATCCAGTCATTTATTATGATGGAAACTTTAACCGCTTCAATGGTGCGCCCTATACTTGCACTTATCCCGGAATTTTTCGATTCGACATTGAACTTATTATAGACAAAACATCGATTGAATGTTATATCGACAAGGGGAAACTTTTTATATCTGATGCATTGAAAAAACCGAAAAAAAACGACGGACTTCAACTGGAAGGAGACATTAAAATTCATTCACTGGAAGCATATGAAATGAAATCTATTTGGGAATAATAAAATTGACAGATATATTGTTTTTAAAAATTAAATCAATAATAAGCATTAATAATATGAAAGTATACTATTTTTTCCTGATTTTCGTTGCATTTCTATTTTCAGGATGCAAAAACAGTCGGCCAAAAGAAAAGGGGAATATGCCTTTCCAAGAAAAACATCGTCCCCAAGTACATTTTTCACCTGCAAAAAATTGGATGAACGATCCAAACGGATTGGTTTATTACAATGGGGAATATCATCTTTTTTATCAACATTATCCCGAGAAACCTTTTTGGGGTCCCATGCATTGGGGACATGCCGTAAGTAGAGATCTTGTGCGTTGGGAACATTTGCCTATAGCTCTTTATCCCGACAGTTTGGGATACATTTTTTCGGGAAGTGCCGTTGTAGACTTACAGAACACGTCGGGTTTGGGGAGCGATGGTAATCCTCCTCTCATCGCTTTTTTTACATACCATGATCCTGTTGCTGCCGAGGAAGGACGCAGAAACGAAACGCAGTCTCAAGCCCTTGCTTACAGTATGGATAATGGACGGTCATGGACAAAATACGCGCATAATCCGGTGATAAAAAATCCGGGAATCCCCGATTTTCGCGATCCGAAAGTGATATGGCATGAAGAAACCCAAAAATGGGTTATGAGTATCGCTGCCGGCCAAGTCATTCAATTTTATACTTCACCGAACTGTATCGATTGGACTTATAGCGGGGTATTCGGAGAAGGGAAAGGCTCTCATGAAGGTGTATGGGAATGTCCCGATCTTTTTCCTTTAAAGGTAAAGAATGCGGATGAAACGAAATGGGTATTGATCGTGAACGTTAATCCGGGTGCTCCAGCAGGAGGTTCCGGCACGCAATATTTCGTAGGGGAATTCGACGGGCGATGTTTTGAAACCGATCAGGAGGTGACACTATGGATGGACTACGGAAAGGACAATTATGCCGGTGTGACATGGAACAATGCTCCCGATAAAAGGAGGATTTTGATCGGATGGATGAATAATTGGCAGTATGCCAATGAAGTTCCCACAGAAGGATGGAGAGGTGCGGCGACTTTTCCGCGCGAGTTAGGTCTTGAAAAAGAGGGGAACCGGTATTTCCTGACATCCGATCCTGTACCGGAAATTAAAAAATTATATGGGAACAAAGTGAATTTTAAAAAAATGATGATTTCGGGTACGGAATCTATTTCGGACAAGATTTCTTTTCCAAAAGCTCCAATAGAAATAACGTTAACTTTTGATTTGGCAAATAAGACAAAAATGGGTTTTCCTAATAAATACGGCATTACCTTAAAAAATTCCAAAGGGGAATATTACACTGTTGGTTATGATAACATCGACAGGTGTTTTTATGCAGACAGAACTCATGCAACAGGCGAAAATTTTTCTTCTTCATTTCCTTCCCTGCATTTTGCTCCGTACATTATTCGAGAACCTGCGATAACGTGGCGCATGATTATCGATGTTTCTTCGGTAGAACTGTTTGCGGCTGATGGCAAAGCGATCATTACCGATTTGGTGTTTCCTTCGGATATTTTTGACGAGATCGAATTGTTTGCCGAAAACGGACGTATAGAAGTGAGTGAGGGTACCGTCAGAGAATTAAATTCGATTTGGAATAAATAAATGAATAATATGAAGAAAAAACCTGTTATCATCGGAATTGGCGAATTGCTGTGGGATATGCTGCCAACAGGGAAAAAAGCCGGTGGAGCTCCCATTAATTTTGTATATCATGCCTCACGACTCGGAGGCGAAAGTTATGCTATCAGTGCCGTCGGCAACGATGCATTGGGAGACGAAATTATGTCGGAAATCGACAAAATCGGCATTCATTACCTCATCGAGCGCATCGATTTTCCTACCGGAACAGTGGAAGTGGAACTTAAAAATGGCATTCCCAACTACATCATCAACGAAGGCGTGGCATGGGATCATATTCCGCTAACGGAAGCAATGAAAGACTTGGCAAAAAGGGCCGATGCCATTTGTTTCGGTACGCTTGCGCAACGTCATCCCGATTCGCGTCATACCATTCAGTCCATTCTCTCTCTTGTGCCGGAAAGCGCTTTTCGCATTCTCGATATCAATATCCGTCAGCACTACTATTCCGGAGAATTGATCGAAACCTCGCTTCAACAAAGCAATATACTGAAAATTAACGACGAAGAACTGCTGCTGCTAAAACAACTTTTCGGAAAACAAACGACTACGGACGATGAAATGTGCAACGAGCTCATTGACAAGTATAATCTGAAATATTTAATTCTGACAGCCGGCGCTGAATACAGTAAGATTTTTACACCGGAAACGAGTTCCCATATCTTAACGCCGAAAGTGGAAGTTGCTGATACAGTGGGTGCCGGAGATGCTTTCACGGGAGCTTTCGTTTCTTCGGTTATCGACGGAAAGTCGCTCATCGAATCCCATCAGGCGGCCGTGGACAGAGCCGCTTTCGTTTGTACCCGGCCTGGAGCGTGGGTCAACGAATAAAATCATATTCTAAAATAATTGTATCATTCATAACAACCTATCCCCGATGTACAACAAAAAAATGTTCTTGCAATTGATCCCCGTCATGCTGGCCTTCTTCACGATGGGATTCGTAGATTTGGTAGGCATTGCCACAAACTATATCAAAAGCGATTTCGCACTCAATGACACGATGGCAAACTTGATGCCCTCGATGGTTTTTCTGTGGTTTTTAATTTTTTCGGTTCCTACCGGAATGTTAATGAATCGGATTGGCCGTCGCAAAACGGTGTTGCTTAGCATCCTGGTGACCATACTGGCACTTCTTGTTCCTTTTTTCCACTACAGTTTCGGCATGATGCTCGTTGCCTTTTCATTACTCGGAATTGGCAATACGCTGATGCAGGTTTCTCTCAACCCGCTGGTCTCGAATATCGTTAGTGGCGACAAACTGGCAAGCACGCTCACTTTCGGACAATTTGTAAAAGCGATCGCTTCGTTTCTCGCACCCATCATCGCAGCATGGGCTGTTATTCGGTTTGGCGACTGGAAAATGTTGTTCCCCATTTTTGCCGTTATTGCCGTCGTAGCTGTCATTGCTCTCTACTTTACCAAGGTTGAGGAAATGTCTGTCGAGCATCAATCCACCTTTGGCGAATGCTTTGCATTGCTGAAGGACACGTCGATTTTGATGTTGTTTCTGGGGATCATGATGCACGTGGGCATTGATGTAGGCATAAATACAACTGCACCCAAACTTCTGATCGAACGAACCGGCATGGCACTTGCTCAAGCCGGATATGCCACAAGCGTTTATTTTCTGTTCAGAACCATTGGCTCATTAAGTGGCGCATTTATTTTAGCCAAATATTCAACAAAGACGTTTTTTCTGGTCAGCATTTCGATGATAGGACTGGCAATATTCGGGCTATTTTTTGTGCAGGGAACTATCGTCATCTATTTCTGCATCGCATTGATAGGATTTGGGAACTCCAATATCTTCTCCATCATGTTTTCTCAAGCGTTGCTCCATTTACCTTCACGAAACAACGAAATTTCGGGTTTGATGATCATGGGACTTGCCGGCGGAGCTATTTTCCCTCTTTTAATGGGCATCGCTTCCGACACGCTAAAAAGTCAAATCGGAGCTGTCATTGTTTTGATGCTCTGCCTGATTTATTTGGCATTTCTATCTCCTCGCATCAAGGACAGCAACAACGTTATCAATGAAAAGAGGTAATGGCAGGATTATTTTCGAGATCTTTGTCGTCCGATGTTGTATTAAAAAGGACAAATTTTAGATGTATTTATTCGAAACTTATTGTATCTTTACGACATATTGAAAAAAGAAATTATTGATCTGTTGTCCGACTAAGATGTGTAGAATTATTGGTGGCACAGGTTGATTTTCAAAAACTTTAATCTTTTAATTAAGGAGGTTATTGCTATGGCGGACATTATTAAGAATGCAGTTTTGGCAGGAATTGGTTTTTTATCGTTGACGCACGAAAAAGCCGAAGAATTTGCAAAAGAACTCATCAAACGAGGAGAACTATCCGAAGACGAAAAGTCCAGGTTTGTGAAGGATGCTCTGGATCAATCGGAAAAAACCAAAACAGAAATCGGTGAAAAAATCGAAAAAACGGTTGAAACGATTATGTCGAAAATGAATATCCCTACGAGGAAAGAATTTGACGAACTAAAAAAAATGGTAGAAGAATTGTCCCGAAAAAACAATAAAACAGAATAAACTTTATTAAACCCGAATCAATGCCGAATATATACCCACAGGTAGGTTTGAGTTTTCGAAACAATTTCGATAAGGTTAAACGAAGCCGCCATATCATTTCGGTTTTCATGAAATTCGGTCTTGATTATCTTTTTGACGTTTCTCGAATTCATTTTGTTTCCAAAATACGAAAACGTCAGAAAGGTTATCAAAAATTATCTAATGCCGAAAGACTTCGTCTCGCCTTGGAAGAGCTGGGTCCGACTTTTATCAAGTTTGGTCAAATACTGAGCACGCGCCCCGATTTTATTCCTACCGAATATATTTGCGAATTGGAGAAACTTCAAGATAAAGTTTTACCGGTAGATAGTGTTCAGATTATAAAATGTATAGAAACAGAACTCAAAAAACCTTTATCCGAAATATTTAAGGAATTTGATGCTGTGCCGGTTGCATCCGCTTCCTTAAGTCAAGTACACAAAGCGGTTTTACATAACGGGGAAGTAGTAGCTCTCAAAATACAGAAGCCAGGTATTGTAAACACCATCGAGTTGGACATGGCTATTCTTGAGAATTTGGCCGAATCGTTGGAAAAGCAGCTACAAAATACCCCTTTCAACAATCCAAAAGCGGCCGTTATCGAAATAAAAAAAACAATTAGAAAAGAATTGGACTTTTTAAACGAAGCCCACAATTTCGATAAATTCAGAAAAAATTTTAAAGAAGTTGATTATGTGAAAGTTCCAAAAATTTATTGGGATTTAAGCACTGAGAAACTGCTGACAATGGAATTTGTTGAAGGAGTGAAAATCAACGAGATAACTCAAGACAAATACAAAGACCTCTTCGATCCTAAAAAAGTGGCCGACCAAGCTGCCGAAGCGCTTCTCAAGCAAATTCTTCTCGACGGCTTCTTTCATGCCGATCCTCATCCGGGTAACCTTTTCATTCAACCTCCATCAACCATTGTCATGCTTGATGCAGGAATGACGGGACATCTCGATCAAAGAACCATCATCATCATTGCAAAAATTTTACGCGCAGCCAACAAAAAAGATTATTCCCGAATCATCAGGGGATTTGAGGAATTGGGGATGGTGGTGCAGAAAATCGATAAGCTATCTCTCCGTCAGGATTTGGACGAATTGCTCGAAACATATTCCGATCGCCCTTTCAAAACGCTCAGTATGATGCGGATCAATCAACAGATTTTAGAGACTATGAAGCGGCACCGAATGTCTGTTCCTTCCAATATGGTAATGATGCTGCGCACCATGTCGATAGCCGAATCTATCGGAAAACAATTGGAACCCGATTTCGATTTGTTTACTCTCGTGCAACCGTTTGTCAGAAAAGTATATCTCAACATCTACTCCCTCCGAAACTGGAAAAATAGAAGTGCAATCATGATCGATGAAAGTGCACAACTCGTCGAACATCTGCCTCATAATCTATCCGAACTGCTCAGAAAACTGAGAGATGGACAATTTGAAGTAAAACTCGAACATCACAATCTGGAAAATCTTACTCGCGAGATGAAAGCTTCAAGCAACCGCATTTCGGCAAGCCTTATTATTGCTGCACTTATTGTAGGATCTTCCCTTATTTTGCAACAAGGAATTGGCCCTTTGGTCTCGAATATTTCCATTTTAGGAATTATCGGTTATATTCTTGCAGGAATTATGGGTATCGGACTTCTTTATTCTATTTTACAATCGAGTCGAAAAAAATAAATTTCTACTTTTTCCCAAATATTTTTACGCATCTCGATGATGAGAGGAATCTTGTAATACAAGTTTAGGTCATTCGGAAAACAACCTTCAACTGATATTAAAAACACAATAAAAACCTTTTTTTCGAGTTATTTCAATAGTTAATTGCTTTGCTCAGAAAACTTATAAATCGAAATTGAAAAGAAATTACCTGTTATTCGTTTCAAGCATCTTCTCTATAGCCCTGATTATCGGTTGCTCCACGCAAAAAAATACTTCGGGGACGAGAGCTTACCACGATCTGACAACTCGATACAACACTCTTTTCAACGCTCAACAATCTTATGACGAAACCTTGCTAACTCTTTATGAAAAAAACATCGATAATTATACCGAAATGATTTCGATGTATCCGAATGAGGTAAAGGAAGAAAATCTGTCGGGAAGCGGACCGTTTGATGCCGTAATCGAAAAAACAAAAAAAGCAATTCAGGAACATTCCATTTCCGTCAAACCTCGCCGAAACCCCGATAGGCCAATCACTAGCGAATATCGCAAATGGCTTCGTCAGGAAGAATTTAATCCCGCGCTGAAAAATGTATGGCTGCTGATGGGCAAAGCCCAAGTGCAAAACGGAAGTTACAGCGATGCACTCTCCACTTTTTGGCAAATGCTGAGAATGTACAAGAACGAAGACGAATTGATTTCCGAAACGCAAATCTGGATGCTGCGCACCTATTCGGCAATGGGTTGGTTGTATGATGCCGAAAATATTGCAAATATTTTGTTGACCAAACCGTTGACAAAGGCACAAAATCAATTGTTCAACGAAACATACGCATATTATTTGCTTTGCCGTAAAAATTACGAATCAGCGATTCCTTATCTTCGTCAAGCGATAAAATCGCAAAAGATTTTTTCGCAAAAAATCCGTTTGCAGTTTTTGCTGGGTCAACTTTATGCCGAAATCGGGCTCCAAGACGAGGCTTACCGCACATTTAGCGAATCCAAAGGATTGAAAACTCCACCCATTTATGCTATGCAGGCCACTATTTTTCAGACACGCGTGGCAAGCGGAAACAATCGATTGAAAGCAATCGCCGAATTAGAGAAAATGGCGAATAATTCACGCTTCAGGGGGGCAAACGATTCTCTTTATGTCACGCTGGGAGATTTTTATAACGCTCAAAACGATACGGCAAAAGCCAATCGATTTTATGCTTACGCTAAAACATTCCGAAAAACGACTTCTCCTACCGTTTTTCAAAATGACAAGGCCGTCCTTACTCCCGATACAGCTCGCACTTCAGTTGAAATGCCTTTTTCCGAGAGAGATATGCTGGCAGCAGTGGCTCGTGCAAGAAGTCTGCGTAGTTTTTCTGCAGAGAATGCAAAAATGACAATTGCTCAAACAACAGACAGCGTTAATTTTTCAAACCATAAAGATGCACCTTCATTTTTTCTGGCTCTTTTTGACAAAAACAGTTTAAACAAAAACAATCTTTTGTTTGCCGTAGCAAATTTCAACTTTTCAAGTTTTCAACTCCGAGAATTTCGATTGTCGTTTGTGAATCTGCCGCCTAAAGAAGCATTACAGGTGAAAGGATTCTACTCATTGGATGAAGCAATGCAATATGCTTCGAAGCTTTTTCAGGACAGTAGTTTCATTGCCGAGTCATTTGAAAGTATTCAACCTATCGTGATTACGGTCGAAAATATGAAAATTCTTGCTTCCGGAAAAACAATTGCCGATTATCAGATGTTCTACAAAACAAATTTCGGAGAGGTTCCGACAATAGCAAAAGTAAATATCGAACAACCATCGCCGGATATAGCGATGTTCGGCAAACTATCGGAAGAAACACTTTTTGATAAAGAAGAAAAAGAGGATTCGATTTCCGCATCTTTTCCTCATCCGATACCTACAAATCCTGACAGCGTGCGAATAAAAGGCATTGATTTGCAAATGCAACGGCTGGTTGAACTCGAACGCAAAGCGCAGAAAGCGTTAGAACAGGAAAAGCAAAACAATCCGGCAAAAAATCGTGAGAAATTGATGAAGGAACGTCAACAAGAACGCAATAAACTCATCAAACAACGCGAAAAAGAACGTAAAGAGATCATCAAGAAACGAGAACAGGAACTCAAAAAACGTCAAAAAGAACTCGAAAATATACGTAAACAGCGTGAAAAAGAACGCTTGAAACAACTCAAAAAATGAAACAGATCGTATTCGCAACTAACAACAGACATAAACTCGACGAAATACGCAAGATATCTGAAGGAAAACTCGAAATTCTGAGCCTCAGCGACATCAATTGCCTGACTGTTATTCCCGAGACAGGGACTACGCTCGAGGAGAATGCTCTGATCAAGGTCCTTTTTGTGAAAGATAATTTCGGATACGATTGCTTTGCAGATGACACAGGTCTCGAAGTTAAATCTCTTGGTGGGGCTCCGGGTGTTTACTCGGCTCGCTATGCCGGTGAAGATTGTAACGCCGAAGACAATATTCGCAAACTGCTTTCCGATCTCGCCGGAATTGATGATCGAAGCGCGGCGTTTCGTACGGTTATAGCCTTGTTGATGGGCGACAAACAATATTTTTTCGAAGGCGTTATTCCCGGTAAAATTATAGACGAAAAGCGTGGAGAAAATGGCTTCGGTTATGATCCCGTTTTCATTCCCGATGGTTATGAACAAACTTTTGCCGAATTGGGCGAAGATATCAAAAACAACATTAGTCATCGCGCTATTGCTACCAACAAACTCATTAGATTTCTTCTCGATATGCAGTGAGTCAGAAATGAGAAATGAGAAGTCGGAAATGAGAAGTGGAAAATGGAGGTTAGAGGTTGGAGGTTTGAAAGTGAAAAGTGTGAGCTGTTAGTCAAGAAATGATTCTGCTTTGGAAAGTCAAAAATGCTGAAAATTAATTTTATGAAAACTTGATTATCAGATTTATTTTTCGCTCATTTTTGATAAATATGACTTATTCAAGTGGACTCGGAAATGAGAAGTCGGAAGTTAGAAATAGGAGCTCCAAATTGAGAATTTACCGCTAATCTCCACGAAATTATCTGCGAAAATCTGCGAGAACTTTTCATTAACCCTGTTTCAGGGCGTGAAGAGAAATGAGAAATAAGAAATAAGAAGGAAAGGCGCACAATTGGTACATTATTCACATTAGTACATCCTCAAATCCTCACATCCTCAAATCCTCACATCCTCGCATCATTAAATCCTCTAACCTGTGTGCAAATTGAAAATTTTCATGTAAATTTGAACCTCTAATCTCTCAACACCTCAGCTTATGTCATCAATCATTCGCACAGGCATTATCGGCTACGGACTTTCCGGACGTGTATTTCATGCACCTTTCATCGATGTGATCGATGGATACGAACTCACGAAAATCAGCACTTCTAAAGCCGAAAATGTGAAGATTATCGAAGAGCGCTATCCCGTAACGGCTGTCGTACCTAACGGAAAAGGCATCATCGAAGATCCTGAGATAGATTTGGTAATCGTTACTTCGCCCAATGCCGAACATTTTCGTTGGGCACGCGAAGCGCTCATTGCCGGAAAACACGTGGTGGTGGAAAAACCGTTCACCGTGAGTGTGGCTGAAGCGGACGAACTGATTGAAATTGCACAACGGCAAGGGAAAATCCTTACCGTTTATCACAATCGCCGCTTTACAAGCGATACCAAAACAGTTCGTAAAATTCTCGAAAGTAACATTCTCGGAGATATTGTAGATTACGAATCGCATTTCGATCGCTATCGGCCCGATCCGCGACCCGGTGGTGCTTGGCGCGAAGATCCTCTGCCCGGATCGGGTATTTTTTTCGATCTTGGCTCTCACCTTATCGATCAGGCATTGTGGTTTTTCGGAATGCCTCTCGCAGTTACGGCAAATATCGATTCGCAGCGTCCGTGGGCAAAAGCCGACGATCATTTCGATGTGCGTCTGCATTATCCGTCGTTTACCGCGACACTCAAATCAGGCATGCTCTGCAAAATTCCCGGTCCAACGTACATGATTCATGGACGCAAAGGGTCATTTGTCAAATACGGATTAGACGTTCAGGAAGCTATGCTTGACGGCGGAGCCATTCCGCAAGGAAAAGATTGGGGACGCGAACCCGAAAGCATTTGGGGTAACATCCGCATTGATTGCGAAGGGGTGAAAATCGACGGAAAAGTGGAAAGTGAACAAGGCGATTATCGCGATTATTTTATCAATTTACGCGATGCTATCAACGGAAAAACTAAAATTGCCGTGAAACCCGAAGAAGCACGTAACGTGATTCGAATTATAGAACTTGCCTTCCAGAGTAGCAGAGAACAACGAACGATTTCAATTTGACGGTTTTCTAAAGAAAGAAAATCGAAGCTCCGGCTATACTGATCACAGCCCCCACGACTTGTCGGGTAGTGATTTTTTCGTTGAACATGACTGCCGACGGTGCTATAATGAAAATAGGCACTAGGGCCATCAATGTCGCTGCTACTCCCGTATTGGCATGCTGAACGGCAAATAGCGACAACGCAACCCCAACAAACGGACCGAAAACAGTGCCAATCGTAAGCGATTGCATACTCTTCACATCTTTCACTGCTTTTAAAATTCCTTTCCAGCGTTTCAAATAGGTCACTAACAATGCAAAGCATATAAAACCAAATATGGCTCGTATCTGTGTTGCAGCCATTGCATCGTAATCACCTATACCTTTTTTGCTGAGCACCAAACCGACGGCTTGTCCCAATGCTCCACCCAACGCGAAAAGAAATCCCTTGAGAGGAATATAGAGTTTGAAATGTCTGCCGGCAACGGCTATCATGATTCCAGAAACGCTAACAACAATCCCTACTATACTTTTAACAGAAAGCATTTCGTGCAGAAAAATCCATCCGATCAGGGCCGTAAGCATGGGTGCAAGACTCATCACCAACTGCGCCGTACGCGATCCTATGATGGTGTATGACTTGAAGAGACATAGATCGCCCAAAAAGAATCCGACAATTCCCGACAATCCCAACCAAAACCACTGATAAGTAGTTGCATCCGCAGGGAAAAACATTCCTCGCGTGAAAAGCGTGGTTAATCCCAAAAAAGGAATCGCTAAGAAAAGTCGTAAAATATTAACCGAAAGTGAACCGATACTTCGGCCTGCTTTTTCGAAAAAAAGTGCACTCAACGTCCAGCAAACGGCCGTGAGCAGCCCGGCTATTTCGCCAATATGCGATTGAAAAGGCATTTCTATGAATTATTTTCTTGTCTATAACGAGAACCGGAACTACTAAAAGAATTGAAAATACTTTGTGTATTTTAATTCTTCATACCAAAAAAAGAGCCCAAAGGCTCTGATTTGTAAATTTTTCATTATCATAAAAAGTTGAACTGTCAATCCCATTTTCTGTGCTCCATCTCTCGTGTATATTTAGTGCAAAGGTACATTTTGTTTGCGAAATGTATTTGGTTTCGAAACTTTTATTTTTGAAGTGATTCCACTAATTTTTTAGCGGCTTCCTCTATCGATTTTTCGCTTGCCAACAGGGAAACGAACTTGCTGCCAATGATTGCTCCCGAGGCGTTTTTGCATGCAGCATCGAAGGTGGCCCTATTAGCGATGCCAAACCCGATGAGTCGCGGATGGCGCAGGTTCATGCTGTTGACACGATGGAAATATTCCAGATTCTTTTCGCCGAAAGCTTGTTTGGCGCCGGTTACGGATGCCGACGAAACCATATAGATAAATCCCGACGTGTTTTCGTCGATCATGCGGATGCGCTCATCGGATGTTTCGGGCGTGATAAGCATAATGGTATGCAGTCCGTATTTGTCGGCGATGGATTTGTAGGATTTCATGTATTCGGCAAACGGAAGATCGGGAATAATCAGTCCGTCGATTCCGCATTCTGAAGCTTTGCGGCAATAGTTTTCGAACCCGAACTGCAAAATCGGATTCAAATATCCCATCAATACCAGCGGGATGGAAATGGTTTGGCGCACGTTGGTCAATTGTTCGAAAAGCAATTTCACGCTGATGCCGTTACGCAATGCTTGCGTACTCGAAGACTGGATGACCGGTCCGTCGGCCAACGGATCGCTGAAAGAAACGCCAATTTCCACGAGGTCGATGCCGTTTTTTTGCAAGGCCTCCAGTACGGGAAGCGTATCGTTCAAATGAGGATAGCCTGCTGTGAAATACACCGACAGGATGTTTTGTTTTTTTTGTTCGAAAAGTTGATCTATTCTGTTCATTTTCTTTTGATTTTGTCGATAAACGATTGTAATAAGCGAATGTCTTTATAAGCGGGTGACGTTTCGAAGCGGCTGTTCAGGTCTATACCGATGCAGTGTTCGTGTGCAAAGGTTTTCACCATTTCGGCATCGTCCGGTGAGATGCCGCCGCTAAGTAAGAAAGGAGTTTTACCTCGATATGCCGAAAGAGCGCTCCAGTCGAATTTCTGTCCCGAACCTCCCGGCAAAGGCGTTTTCGTGTCGAACAAAAAATAATCGCAAGCTCCTTCATAGGACGATACCTCTTCCGATGGGAATCTGTTTTGCACATTGATGGCTTTGATTACTTTCAATCCCCTATTGCGAATACGGCTGCAAAAATCGGGCGTTTCCTGCCCGTGAAGCTGCACCATGTCGAGACGAAACAGTTGGACGGTTTTCATAATCTGTTCCTCCGTTTCGTTTACGAAAACACCTACGCGCTTCGCGCGTTGAGGCAGATAATTCGGGAGTTTGCTGACGAAGCGTGGTGAAGTGCGATGAAAAACAAACCCCATCCAATCCACGCCGAGCGCTTCGACCTCGCGAATGTTTTCGGCATCGCGCATGCCGCATACTTTCACGATCATGACGCCTGCAACGATTGGGTGAACGCGGCCAGACTTTCGCCCGGATTGCCGTTTTTCATAAAATTCTCGCCGATGAGGAATCCGCGATAACCCGCTTGTCGCAATTGACGAACGGTTTGCGGATCGGAAATGCCGCTTTCGGAGACCAGTACTGCATCTTTTGGCAGCAGTTCGGCCATCTCGAAAGATTTATCCACCGTGGTTACGAAACTTCCCAAATTGCGGTTATTCACTCCGATGAGGTTGTGCTGAGGCGTAATGTACTCGATTTCACGTTCGTCATGTAATTCGAGCAAGACGTCGAGCCCCAGTTGTTCGGCTATTTCGGAGAATCGCAGGCATTCGTCTTTGGTGATGGCTGCAGCTATCAGCAGTATGGCATTGGCGCGATGCAGCTTTGCTTCGTAAATCTGATACTCGTCCACGATAAAGTCTTTGCGCAATACGGGAATATTGCTCTCTGCGACTACCGCGTCGAGATCGGCAAGCGAACCTCCGAAAAACGCCTCATCGGTGAGCACAGACAGTGCGGCTGCACCGTTTTGTCGATAGGATGAGGTAACCTCCCTTACATCCGCGTCGCGATGTATCCATCCTTTTGAAGGCGATTTTCGCTTAAACTCGGCAATGATGCCGAAGTCGTCTTTCGCGAGTGCTTCATGCAACGAGAGGGTTTTGTAGACATTTCTTTCGATTTCTCTGCAAATCGTGTCGAGCGGACATTGAGATTTTTTTGTGGCAACTTCCACTCTTTTGTGTGCTACGATATCCGATAAAATATCTTTCATTCGATTTGTCAACTGTTTAGTTCGATGTATTGGTTGAATGTCTTCAATGCTTTTTTTTCGTAAAGCGACTCGCGCGCGATATCGATGCATTCTTCGATGGACTTGTCCTGTTCGATGGTGCGAATGCCGAAAGCCGCATTCACCAACACTGCATTCATCTGCGCTTCGGTAGCTTCGCATCGCAATACATGGTCGAAGATACGTGCTGCATCTTCTGGCGTTTCGCCTCCCGATAATTCCGCTTGCGAAGCACGTCTCAGTCCAAGATCTCCCGGAACAAAAAGCTGCTCGCCCCTATTCGATACGACCTTAAACTGACCGGTGAGCGAGATTTCATCGTATCCGTCGATGCTGTGAACGATGCTGAAATTTTTCTTGCTTTCCTGATAGATGTAACTGAACAGTCGCATCATCGACAGATCATATACCCCCAATAATTGATAGGGAGGTTGTGTGGGATTGACTAACGGGCCCATGATGTTGAAAAAATTACGCACGCCGAGACTCTTGCGTACTCCGGCTACTGCCTTGAGCGCCGGACTGAAAAAAGGAGCATGCAAATATACAAAACCACATTTTTCGATGGAACGCTTTAACCGATCTTCATCGGTAGTAAATTTGACACCGTGCAGTTCGAGAACGTTACTTGCCCCGCTGACCGATGTAGCGCCGTAATTGCCATGCTTGGCTACATGATAACCGGCTCCTGCAATCACAATGGCGGCAAGGGTCGAGATGTTGAATGTATTTTTTCCGTCGCCTCCCGTTCCGACGATGTCGATGGGAGAATATGCTGACAAATCAATCGGGACGCGCATGTCGAGCAACGCATCGCGAAACCCGAGAATTTCGTCCACCGAGATGCTGCGCATGAGGAATGTGGTAAGGAGCGCCGAAATCTGTGCTTCGGGAACATTGCCCGAAACGATGTCGAACAACACCTGTTTCGCTTCATCGCGAGTGAGGTATTGATAATCGAACAGTTTATAAAGTATTTCTTTCATATCTGATATAAATCGTTTGTTGCCGTTATCGGCATCGGGTTAATGTTCTAAAAAGTTTTGAATGATTCGAATGCCTTCGGGTGTGAGCACGGATTCGGGATGAAATTGCACGCCGTGAACATCGAGAGAAATGTGCTTCAACGCCATGATTCGGTTTTCGTCATCCACTGCGGTGATTTCGAGATGATCTGTCGGAAAGTCTTCATTCGAAACAATCCACGAATGATAGCGCCCTGCTTGAAATTGGTCGGGCAATCCGTCGAAAATATAATCGTTTGCTTTAATATTGATGGCTGTCTGTACTCCGTGAAAGACGAAAGGAATGTTTTCGAGTTTTGCTCCGAAGGCAAGGCCGATAGCCTGATGTCCCAAACAAACGCCCAATATGCTTTTGTGATCGGCATAACGTCGAATGAGTGGCAGAAGCAACCCGGCTTCTTCAGGCACACCGGGACCCGGGGACAAAATGATTTTGTCATATTGTTCCACCGAATCCAAATCGATACGGTCGTTGCGGACTACGTCCACATCGGCGAAGCCGAGCGATTTTACGGCATGCACCAAATTATAAGTGAAAGAGTCGTAGTTGTCGAAAATAAGTACTTTTTTCATTGCTCCCAAATTATGCGTTGAACAAATTGGCTGCGCGATCGATAGCGCTTTTCAAAGCACCGAGCTTACTGTTGACTTCCTGCAATTCATATTCGTCATTGCTTTGCGCCACAATTCCAGCTCCGGCCTGATACCATAGCTCGTTGTTGCGGCTCACAAAGGTTCGGATGGTGATGGCCTGATTGAGATCGCCGTTGAGTCCGATGAATCCGATGCACCCGCCGTAAGCGCCGCGATTGTGTTTTTCGATTTCGGAAATAAGTTGCATGGCACGTACTTTTGGCGCACCCGATAACGTGCCGGCAGGGAACGTATCGAAAAATGCCCGAATCGAATCTGCTTCATCGTCGAGTATTCCGCTGACGCGGGAAACCAAATGAATGACATGCGAGTAGAATTGCGGTTCCTTATAAAAATCGACTTTCACGTCGTGTGCATGCCGGCTCAGATCGTTTCGCGCCAAATCCACCAACATCACATGTTCTGCATTTTCTTTGGGATCGTTGAGCAGAAAATTCACGGCTTTCATATCCTCTCTGTAATTCCCCGTTCGCTTGGTGGTTCCGGCAATCGGGTCGATGCTGATATGCCTGCCATTGATCTTGCAATGCGTTTCGGGCGAAGAACCGAAGATGCGGTATCCGCCGAAATCGAAATAAAACAGATAAGGCGAAGGATTGATGGAACGCAATGCCCGATATACCTTGAAATCGTCACCCGAATAGCGCTGTACGAAACGCCTTGACAACACGATCTGAAAGACATCGCCCCGCAAACAGTGTTGTACGCCGCGACGCACGTTGGCTTTGAACTCTTCGTCCGTCGTCGTGCTGTATTCCTCCCCCTCAGGGAAAAAATTGTAAGAAGCAAAGTTTCGCATGTTGATGAGAACCTCCACGCGTTCGAGGCGACTCTGTTCGTTATCGCGCAACAATTCCATTAACACGATTTCGTCGGTAAAATGGTTGAATATCATGATGTATCGATAGAGGATATACAACATATCGGGAGCATCGTTCTGCTTTTCCTTGCTCTCACGAATAGCGATGTTTTCGGTATATTTCACACAGTTGAAAGTTGTGTAACCGAACAAACCGCATGCGTTTTTGTCGGGCCCTTCCACTTCGATGTCGGCAATGAATCCGCTCAGTGCGTCGGCAATAGTGAACGAATCGGAGAGCTGCCGTTTATGTCGGCTATCGTCGGGATATTTCATCGTGCAAACGCCTCGATTGACTTCTACGCTTGCAATCGGCTCCAGGCCTATATACGATGTGCTGTTTTCGTTGGCATGAAAATCGGAACTTTCGAGTAATGCCGATTGAGGGAACGTGTCGCGTATTTTTAAATAAAGGCTCACCGGCGTATGGAGGTCGGCCAATATTTTTTTTGTTTTGGTATGAAAAGTGTACTTCATCTGATCAGGTTTTAAAATTGATTTTCGTACTTGAAATAGGTTTCGAGGTCTTTATCGCCTCTTCCCGAAAGTGTCAGAACTACCACATCATCCGGATCGAAATCGACTTTTTCCAAGGCAGCCAATGCATGTGCCGATTCCAGTGCGGGAATGATACCTTCCTTGCGCGTCAACTCGAAAGCAGCCCGAAGAGCTTCGTCGTCGTTGATGGGGAGCACTCGGGCACGATGTTGCGAAGCCAGATTGGCATGGATGGGCCCGACTCCCGGATAATCGAGTCCGGCCGAAATGGAGTATGGCTCGGTAATCTGTCCGTCTTCGGTTTGCATCAACAAGGTTTTGCACCCATGCAGCACGCCGATCGTCCCCAATTGAATGGTGGCAGCCGAATAGCCGCTATCAACCCCTTTACCGCCTGCTTCGGCCAATACGATTTTCACTCGATCGTTGTCGAGATATTCGTAAATAGTGCCGGCCGCATTGCTTCCGCCTCCCACGCAAGCTACCAGATAATCAGGATAATCACGTCCCTCTTTTTCCATGAGCTGGACTTTTATTTCTTTGCTGATTACCGATTGCAGTCGTGCCACCAAATCGGGATAGGGATGAGGCCCGATAGTGGATCCGATGATATAGTGCGTTTCTTCGGGATGACTGCACCAGTCGCGAATGGCTTCGTTCGTGGCATCTTTGAGTGTCATGTTGCCCGAAGTTACGGGTACGACGGTAGCGCCCAACATCTCCATTTTTTTTACGTTCACGGCCTGACGTTCGACATCCGTTTTGCCCATATACACGGTGCAAGGCATTTGCATCAGTGCGCAAACCGTGGCGGCAGCTACGCCGTGTTGACCGGCGCCGGTTTCGGCGATGATGCGGGTTTTACCCATTTCGCGCGCAATCAGTATTTGTCCGATGGCATTGTTGATTTTGTGTGCACCGGTGTGGTTCAGGTCTTCGCGCTTGAGATAGATTCTGCACCCAAAACGCTCGGAAAGTTGTTGCGAAAGATAGAGCGGCGAAGGCCGGCCGACGTAGTCGCGCAACAATTGTTCGAATTCGCGTTTGAACTTTTCGCTTTCGAGAATGCGCAGGTAGGAATTTTCCAAATCCTTCACGCATTTGTAGAGAATTTCGGGTACGAATGCTCCTCCAAATTCTCCATAATACCCATTACTGTCAACTGAAAATTTTTGCATGTTATGTTGTTGTTTGATCGATGTTTGTCCCCCATTAACGAAAAAAGCCTGTCGCAGGTGCGACAGGCTATCTTTTTTTATTCCGTTGTATCACATTAAGACATGACTGCTTTCCCTTACGACTGTATGAGTTGTAAGTGACGCCACCAATATCCGTTTGTGATCGATAAATTCATTTTTCTAATATTTGCCTGCAAAGAAAAATAATTTGAAAATAAAATGCAACTTATTTTTCGATTTTAACATAATGTAGATTCAACCGGCAAGTGCGAAATTACACAAAATGTTTAAAAAAACTCATTTTGGGTAAACCTTAATTCCACAAGCGAATTATAATATAAAGGAGCAATGAGTTGATAATAAATAAATTACCAAACGATTTCCAAGTGTAAGATTTCTCCTGTCTTTATGAGTTAAAAGCAGGTCTTCGAATATTACAATATGCGATGAGTAAGCGAAAAGCTGTTCGATATTCAAGACAACGACTTCGGATGGAGACGTCTTCCGACCTCCGAAATGAAGAGCAATACCGTATTTCTGATAATGACGGCCATGATGAAAAACTTCTACAACTACTTTATCAAAAAGGTATTGGCGGTATTCAAGGATATTCCTTCAACCTCAAGAATAAAACGATTTATTTTCAAATTCGTCTCTGTTGGCGGCAAATGGATCAGACAGAGTCGACAATGAAAACTTCGACTTTGTTCAGACCGACTGTATGACCGGCTGTGCCTGTCTTGAATATCCACACGTTAGCTATCCAAATCAACAAAGGAGGGAGGGTAAAATATGTCTTTATGTTAAAAACGGCTTGAAATTTTGAAAATGGCAGTTCGATCGTCCGCCGAAATAAGCTCTCTTTTCAAAATAATTGACTTGCTGATTTTAGGTGATACAAAAACTTTTCACTTTTCCAAATTTTCTGTCTTATGTATGTAAATTGGAAATTATCGTGTAAATTTGCAAGCAAGTATGCAATACGATTTATTTCCATCGGAAGGTTTTTCGTTTTTCAGTCTCGGCAGCGGCAGTTGTGGCAACAGCTATTATTTGGGCAACAGCCACTACGGGATGCTCATCGATGCCGGCATCGGGCCACGCATCATGAAAAAACGTCTGGCCGAATACGGAATAGATTTTTCGAGCATTCGGGCACTGCTTATCACTCACGATCATTACGACCATATCAAGTCTGCCGGTTATCTGGGCGAAAAGCTGCATATTCCCGTTTATGCCACACGCGAAGTGCATAAAGGGATAGCCAATTGTCCGATGGTGAGAGATACGCTCAACGGATCGCGAAAATATATTGAAAAAGGCCAATCTTTCACCATCGAGGATTTTCGTATTACGGCTTTCGAAGTGCCGCATGACAGCGCCGACAACGTAGGATACTTTTTCGAATTCGGCAATCACACCCTCACGCTGGCAACCGACGTGGGTTGCATTACCGACGAAGTGGCCTGCTATGCCAAACAGGCGCATCATCTGGTAATCGAAAGCAACTATGATGAAACGATGTTGCAGAACGGCTCTTATCCCTATCCACTGAAACAACGCATCCGCTCCGGATCGGGACACTTGAGCAACCGCCAGGTGTCGGAATTCATATCGGAACATTTCACCTCACATCTGCGCAATATTCTGCTCTGTCATCTGAGCGGCGACAACAACAATCCCGAAATCGCGTTCGACACGATGCAGCGACATCTGTTGGAAAAAGGCATTGTTGTGGGCAAAGATGTAGAATTGCAAATCTTGAAAAGAAATGCCCTCTCGTCGAAAATCGATTTTTAACCCCCTTCCTATATGATGTTACCGGCTCCCATTCTGTTGTTTGTTTACAATCGTCCCGACCATACGTTTAAAACGCTGAATGCGCTCAGACAAAATAAGCTGAGCGACCAAAGCGAGCTCTTCATTTTTTCGGACGGAAACAAAAGCGAAGCGGACAAGGCTGATGTGGACAAGGTTCGTACGATCATTCGGTCGGTAGTAGGATTTAAAGCCGTTCACATTATAGAAAATCCGCATAATCTGGGTTTGGCCGAGAATATTATCGGAGGCGTTACCAAAATTGTCAACGAATACGGTAAAGTAATCGTCCTCGAAGACGATCTGATTGCTGCGCCCTATTTCCTGACTTTCATGAACGAAGGGTTGGAAAAATTCGAACAGGAGGAAAAAATCGGACATATTCACGGTCATTGCTTTCCCCTGACCGATCTTCCCGACGCTTTTCTGATCAGATGGACAGGGAGTTGGGGATGGGCAACCTGGCAAAGAGCCTGGAGTCATTTCAATCCCGATGGACGAGCACTGCTCGACGAAATCGAGCAACGCAAGCTGTCGAAAAAATTCGATTTCAACGGTAATTATCCTTTCACGCGCATGCTGCGACGACAGGTGAATGGCGAAAACGATTCCTGGGCAATTCGCTGGAATGCGTCGCTCTTTTTGGCCGACATGCTTTCGCTTAATGCCGGAAAATCACTTATACAAAACATAGGATTTGACGGGAGCGGCATTCACAGCGGTAGCGACGATATTTACACAACCGAACTCTACGCCGGGGAGTTATCAATCGAAATCGACAAAATTGAAGAAAATATTGAAGCTCGAAAAGCCTTCGAACGCTATTACGGCCGCACAAACTCTTTCAAAGCTAAAGCAATCAGAAGGCTTCGCCGAATCTTGAAACAAATTAAGATATGAAAGTCCTCATCGTCAGCACATCCGATTTGCAGGGAGGCGCAGCCATTGCTGCCTATCGACTGCTCACGGCACTCACCAAAGCGGGAACAGACGTGCGTATGGCGGTATGCAACAAGCAATCGAACAATAATCTTGTAGTAAAAGTTGGAAGCGACCGTGGCAACAAACTGAATTTTTATCGCGAACGTGCCGATATCTTTATCCGAAATCGATTCTCGCGTCAAACGCTCTTTGATGTTTCTATTGCCAACACCGGTACTTCGATAACCGATTTGCCCGAATTTCGCGACGCCGACGTCGTGCACCTTCACTGGATCAATCAGGGCATGCTTTCTCTCCGTGAAATAGCTAAAATTATTGCCTCCGGCAAAAAAATAATTTGGACCATGCACGACATGTGGCCTTTCACAGGCATTTGTCATCATGCGGGGAACTGCAGCAACTTCAAAAAAGCGTGCGGATCGTGTCCATACCTCGGTTCACATTCGTCGCGCGACTTGTCGCGACATGTGTTTCTTCAAAAACAGGCAACTTATGCCAAAGGGAAAATAACGTTTGTTGCCTGCAGCCACTGGCTCCAGTCACTGGCCGAGAAAAGTCCGCTCACAAAAGGGCATAATGTGGTGTCGATTCCCAATCCGATCGATACCGATATTTACTGTCCCAAAGACAAAACTGTAGCGCGCAGCAAACTGAATTTGCCTATCGATAAAAAGATTGTGCTTTTTGCTGCCGTAAAGGCATCGGACAAACGAAAAGGCCCCGATTGTCTGATCGAAGCAAGTCGTTTGATGGCAGAACAGAACAACGATATTCATTTTCTGATAGCCGGCAATCGATCCGAAGAAATCGAACATCAACTTGCATTGCCGGCACACAGCACAGGCTATGTTTCACCCGAAAACATGCCCGACGTTTACAATGCCGCCGATGTGTTCGTTACGCCTTCATTGCAGGAGAATCTGCCAAACACCATCATGGAATCGATGGCTTGCGGAACGCCGTGCGTCGGATTCGAAATAGGAGGCATTCCCGAAATGATCGATCATAAGCAAAACGGCTATGTAGCCAGATACAAAGTGGCCGAAGATTTGGCCGAAGGTTTGTGCTGGATACTCGAATCGGACGAAGCTGAAACGCTTTCGGCCAATGCTCGCGAGAAAGCTCTATCCTTCTACTCCGAAAATATCGTGGCACAAAACTATCTCGAACTCTACCATAATCTATGAAAAAACTTTCCGTCATCACGGTTACTTACAATGCCGAGCACACGATCGAGTGCACATTGCGGAGCGTTTACGAACAAACCTGCTCGCTTATCGAGCACATCATTGTCGATGGGAAATCGACAGACGCAACCGTGGAGCTGATTCGCGGCTACGAACGTCCTTCGCTCAAATGGATCAGCGAACCCGACCGAGGGCTTTACGATGCGATGAACAAGGGTGCCGCAATGGCTTCAGGAGATTATCTGTGTTTTTTGAACGCCGGCGACACGTTTCACTCGATCGACACCGTCCAGAAGATGCTGAACTCTTTCGACGAAACCGATTTTCCCGATATTATCTACGGCGAAACCGCCATCGTTGACGAAAACGGAAATTTTCTTCACATGCGCCGACTCCGGGCTCCCGAAAGGCTCACATGGAAAAGCTACAAACAGGGAATGCTCGTTTGTCATCAAGCTTTCATCGTCAAACGAGAACTTTTCGATCCCTACGATTTGTCCTATCGATTTTCTGCAGATTTCGACTGGTGCATCCGCATGACAAAAAAAGCGAAACATATCCATAACACGCATCTTACGCTCATCAACTATCTGAACGAAGGAATGACCACTGCCAATCGCAAGGCCTCACTCAATGAACGATACAAAATCATGTCGAAATACTACGGACCAACTTCCACGTTTTTGCATCATGTGTGGTTTGTGGTACGTGCACTCATCCATCCCGAAAAATAGAACTCATCGAATGAAAAGGCGAAAACTGAAAGTAGAAGAACTTCATCGCATCAGCATAGAAACCTTTCGCAAAGCGAAAAAAATTCCGCTTGTGGTGGTACTCGACAACGTGCGCAGCCAAAACAACATCGGATCGGTATTTCGTACCGCCGATGCCTTTCGGGTGGAAGAAATCGTTTTGGGCGGTATTACGGCGACGCCGCCCAATGCCGAGATTCACAAAACGGCATTGGGAGCCGAAAATTCGGTTGCATGGCGCTATGTGGAAGATACGCTGGATGCCATTAGCGAGCTGAAAGCGAAAGGTTATACCGTCTTTTCGGTGGAGCAAACCGAAAACAGCGTTATGCTCGATGAATTTCCATTCGATAAAGGACTGAAATATGCGATAGTCTTGGGGCACGAAGTGCATGGAGTGCAACAGTCTGTAATCGATGCATCCGATGGCTGCATCGAAATTCCGCAATATGGCACGAAACATTCGCTCAACGTATCGGTTTCAGCAGGCATTGTGATGTGGGATTTCTTTAAGGCTTTGACAAAATAATGTGAACTGACTTGCGTCCGGAAAAATTAATGGATAATTGATAATGAGTAATTTATAGTTAGTTTAGCTATCAGCTTTCATTTTTTTAATTCAATTCACTATCAAATTCCATTTCTGATTTTTTACTTCTTCTATACTTCTATTGTCATTAAATCCTAACATCTCCCTGCCTACGGCAGTGCCCAGTCGGATCACATCCGTTATACGACTGTCTCCTTTTAAGGGGGCAAGTGCTGCCATCAGGCAGCACAGGGGGGATGAAACTCTCTTGGCGTCGAAAGTATATTACGTGTGCCATTTATTATTGGAAAATGCATAGATAAATATCACAGGAAGTGAAAAAACAGAACTGCATTTTTTCAGTTTCCAACAGGAATATGCACTTCATTCTTCGAACTGCAGCAGCTTTACTTTTTCGCCATCGAAAACAGCGTAAGAAAAATAGCGAATCCAATCGCCCAAAACAATCACTCGCGTATGTGGTCCGATAGGCAAATCGAGCAGAATATGCCGATGGCCAAACACAAAATAATCGATATCGGGCATTTCGTTTATTTTTTGTTTTGCAAACAACACCAAATGTTCTTGGTCTTCTCCCAAATATTCCTGAACGCCTCCGTTTTCGCGACTGCTGTTCGACCATTTGTGAGCCAAAGGCACGGTGAGCGTGGGATGCACGGCCGCAAAGCACTTAATCAAGAACTTGTTGTGAAACAAAGCTCTCAAAAAGCGGAATGAGAGCGAATTGTCGCCTAACCCGTCGCCATGAGCAAGATAAAATTTCTTGCTGCCGAGTGTGGTAACAAAAGGTTCAAAATGCAAAATCATTCCACACTCACGCGTAAGATAATCGCCGAGCCAAATATCGTGATTTCCGATGAAAAAATGGACTTCCACACCACTGTCCGACACTTCAGCCAACTTACCCAACACACGGGTAAATCCTTTCGGAACGACATACTTATATTCGAACCAATAGTCGAACATATCGCCCAGCAAATAGATGGCTTGGGCATCGGTTTTGGCCATATCGAGCCATCTGCAAAGCTTGCGCTCCGTTTCGATGGTATCGACATGCGATTTCGATCCTAAATGTGCATCAGAAAGAAAGTAGATTTTTTGCTGCGCCATGCGTCAATTCGATCAAATCACTTCACAAAAGGCCCAATTCGAGCATGGCTTCTTCACTCATCATAGATTTATCCCATGGCGGATCAAAAGTCAGATTAATATTCACACTTTTCACACCTTTGATGGATTCTACTTTCATTTGAACATCCATAAGGATGTAATCTGCTGCGGGACAACTGGGGGAAGTGAATGTCATTTCGATGTTCACGTTAAAATCATCATCGATATCGATATCGTAAATCATTCCCAGATCAAATATATTTACAGGTATTTCCGGATCGTAAACCGTGCGAAGCATCATCACTATCTGATCCTGTATTTTTTGGAGTTCTTCGTTCATAGTAAATGTTTTTTTTTGTATAAACCGAAATTCGACGATTTTGTTTGTTTCGGATCTGTCGAAATTGCTTTTTTTTAAAATACTGCCCGCCAAACGAACTTTATCAAAGCGATCCTTCGTCGGCAAAACTGTAATAGGTTTGGGCGCACATAATCAGATGATCGAGCAGCAGGATATCCATCCATTGGGCAGCTTCCTTGAGTTTTCGGGTAATCTGAATATCCTGCTGACTGGGCTTGTTGTTTCCCGAAGGATGATTGTGCGCCAGGATGATGCCTGTAGCATATCGATTGATCGCTTCGCGAAGGATAAGCCGAACGTCAACAACCGTTCCCGTGATGCCACCCTTGCTTACCTGAATCGGAGAAATAACAGAATTGGAGCGATCGAGCAGCAAAGCCCAAGTTTCTTCGTGGGGAAGGTCGGCAAAAATGGGGAAAAGTATTTCGTAGGCATCATGTGAGGAAGAAATTTTTTTTCTTTCCGTCACATGCGACTCTTTTCGTCGCCGTCCCAGTTCGAGCGCTGCGATCAACGTAACAGCCTTCGTTTCGCCAATTCCGCGAAAATCGTTAACCAAATCTTGAACGGTGAATCGTGCCAATTTATTCAGATCGTTATCTGCTTTTTGCAACACACGCCGGCTCAATTCCACTGCCGTTTCATTGCTGTTTCCCGAACGGAACAATATGGCCAGCAACTCGGCATCCGACAGAGCGGAAACGCCCTTTATCAACATTTTTTCACGGGGGCGATCCTCCTCAGCCCATTCTTTGATGGTTAGTTTGTTTGTTTGAGCCATTGTGTGATGAAATAGAATTTCGAGGCAGACAAAGTTAAACGAAAAAAAAGACATTCCCGAAAGGAAATGCCTTTTTTCGAAAACTATTTCGTCACTTGAGTTCGAAGAATTACTTCGCGCGTTCCACGTAGGCACCTGTACGGGTATCTACCTTAATTTTTTCGCCGGTTTCGATGAAAAGCGGGACGCGAACCTCTGCCCCCGTTTCAAGTGTTGCAGGCTTTAGCGTATTTGTAGCTGTATCGCCTTTGATGCCGGGTTCGGTATAAGTAACTTCGAGGATAACATGAGGAGGCATTTCGGCGGTAAGAATCGTTCCGCTTTCGGAATGTATTTGCACTTCCACGATATCGCCCTCTTTCAAAAATTCCACTCCGTCGATTTGTTCAGCAGGGATAGAAACCTGTTCGAAAGTTTCGGAATTCATGAAGTTATATCCCATATCGTCTCTATAAAGATATTGAAACGGACGACGTTCGATGCGAACTTCGTCAACTTTAACTCCCGCATTAAACGTTTTGTCGAGAATGCGTCCGGTGGTGACGTTTTTGAGTTTGGTGCGGACGAAAGCCGGACCTTTACCGGGTTTTACATGAAGAAATTCGACGATGAAGTAGTATTGACCATCCAATTCGAGACACATTCCGTTTCGGAAATCAGCTGTTGTTGCCATAAAATTTTTATATGATTCGTTGTAATTTTTCCGAACGCAAAAGTAATTATTTAATCCGAAGTTTCAAAACAATTTGCAAGTCAATGCTTTGTTTTTTAAACAGAAACCCAACACAAATTATTATAAATACTCCGAAGTATATATTACTCCTGCACCGAGGTACTATCGATGTTGCAAATTTTTGGCCACAATGAATCTCACAAAACATGCATCGCCTCAAGGACGAGTTTGGTCACGAAAAGTGCGAAGATAATCCACATCGTGACGGATATTTGTTGGAATTTCCCACTCAGGAATTTCAGCAATACGAACGATAGCATGCCGAACACGATACCTTGAGCAATACTAAAAGCAAAAGGCATCATCACTATCGTAAGGAATGCCGGAATGGATTCCGAAAAATCGGCAAAATTGATATTTACGACGGACGTTATCATAAACAAACCCACCAGGATGAGTGCAGGAGCAGTAGCCGAAGCGGGAATCATCAGAAATAGCGGGGCCAGAAACAGTGCTATCGCAAACATGATTGCAGTTGAAACCGAAGTTAAGCCTGTTCGTCCTCCCGATGCTACTCCCGAAGCGCTTTCCACATAAGATGTTACGGTGCTGGTTCCTAATATTGCACCAAAAGTAGTTCCCAACGCATCGGCAAACAACGCTTTTTTAATCTGAGGGAAAGTGCCGTTTTCGTCTAATATGCCGGCTTTGGAGGCGACACCCAATAGTGTCCCGATCGTATCGAAAAGATTGACGAACAAAAACGTGAATACCACAATCAGCATGTCGAGCGTAAAGATATTGCGCCATTCAAATTTCAAAAAAATGGGCGAAATATCCGGCGGTGTCGAGACCAGTCCGCCTTGTGGCATTTGTACCAACCCGAGTATGGCTGCAAAAACGGTAGAAACAACAATACCGATAAGAATGGATCCAGGAACATCTTTATAGAGCAAAACGCCCGTAACTATCAGTCCGAGCAACGCAACCCAGATATGGGGATTGGCCATATCGCCAAGTGAAACCATAGTATTGGGATTTGATACAATCAGTCCGGCATTTTTCATACCGATGAGCGCAATAAAAAGACCGATACCTACTGGAATGGCGTCCTTAATGGACTTTGGGATGCTGTTAACGATCATTTCCCGTACGTTGAAAAAGGTAAGTACGATAAAAATAATGCCTTCGATGAAAACAGCAGTCAATGCCATTTGCCACGAGTAGCCCAGACCGAGCACAACCGAAAAAGCAAAAAAACTGTTCAGTCCCATTCCCGGCGCTTGAGCTATGGGCAGATTGGGGATAAAAGCCATAAAAAGTGTACCCAAAATAGAAGCCAGACATGTGGCCGTAAATAGAGCAGCCCTATCCATTCCTGTTTCGCCCAATATGCCCGGATTGACAGCGAGAATATACGACATGGTAAGAAAGGTGATAATTCCCGCAATAATCTCACGGCGAACTGTAGTGTCGTTTTGTTTGAGTTTGAAAATCTTATCGAGCATTGTTGATGAATGATATATAATTAGTGATAAATAAATAAAATAATGTCTTCAATCCATTAAAAATTCCACTTGCCGGCAAGCGTGGGTAAAGCTCTAAATTTGCTTTCCGTAAATTTGTTCACAAAGTTGTAGCTGAGTTCGATTTCGCTTCCTACAGAAAAATGAGGAGTAAGGTTATACCAGATTTGGGGTTCACTCAACAGAATCAATCGTTTGCCGGTATCATCCCCCTCGCCTGTTAAATTTTTATTTTCAGTCCACAAATCCATAAACCCGTTCAACGTCAGTATGTCTTTAACCAGATTGGCAGTCCAGGTGACCGTCCATTGCACGTCATGACTGTCCTTCGGGAATGCATTCAGCTTATAGGCAACATATGTACCCATGAAAAAATTACCCAATTGGAACGGGTAGCCGAAACCTGCCAAATAGGAACTCGGAATCGAATAGCCTGCCGACGTTCCTCGCACCAATCCCAGTCCGCCATTATATTCGATATGGGGACGAAGAGGAAAATTCTTGATAATAAATTCGCGCGATATTTCGCCGTAAACCAGACCGATGTTGCGTTTATCGAAATTGAAATCGAAATCGACAAACATAAAAGTGGTTCCCCACCGGTCGGGTTTGAACATTTCGAACGTTCCCGTCAAATAATTGACCGGCGCCACATCATTTCCACACAGCGTATGGCGAGGATCAAAATGTAATTGCAGATTTTGGGCATTCGCCACTCCGATAGTCAATAGAATAGAGAATGACAGTATAGTTTTTCGTGTCATAAATAAGAGAATTTGTGTTAAATTGATTAGGAAAGCGCAAAGTTAGTAAAAATGTGGAAATATATTGATAGGTCAAATTTGATGTCTGCTTTTATTTGTTTCAAAAAACGTTAGATGATAGCTACCAGGGTTGGGTTTGGAGAACAATGAAAAGCAAAACGCGAGAATTGCGAGTTACGATTTTGGTTCTTTGAATGGAGGAGATATTTCTCCATGTCACGAAAATAATTCTGCCTTTCAGGCAATGGTGAGGAGTTGAGTTGAAAAATTTCGGCTATGATGGATACATTGAGAATGTTTTGACTTGGAAAACCGGATTTTCATAATTGCAGAATAAATTCTGCGGCATAAATCAGTGTCAAAAATCTGCCCGGAAGACAAGACTTTTCTTGCCTTGCTCCGGCAAGAGAAGATCGTAACCTCTGTGCTGCCTGGCGGCAGCACTTGTCCTCTTATCTTAAGGAGACAGCTTAGGCTTCAGAATCATTCGTAAACCGATAAATCTTCGAATCGGTAAATTTGCATTGTGCATTATCAATTATCCATTGAGTTTATGGAGCTTTACCCCAAACCCCACTAACTTTTTTATCTTGTTTATCTTGACATAAAAAAGTAAGCAAAAAAAGGTCAAGACTGCCTCTCTTGATCGACCCGATAGCTGCTGGTTCGCTAAAAGACAAATAACTCGTCCCGACGAAATACGTCGGACTCAAACGGTTTGTCTTTTGCCTGACGGCACGCTCTCTGCGCAGATCGGGTGTCCCGATGAGGAGATGAGGTCAAGAAAGTAATGGATATGGATAATGTATCGTCCTGAAATTTGTTTACGTTTGTTTTCATAATCCCGAATCCTGTTTACTTTTTTGAAAACCTATTTCAGGACTAAGCTGTAACGACTATATACAGTTTTAAATATAGCCAAAACAATACTACTTTTCCAACAGATGCCAAATTGTGCAAGAAAGTGATAGACAAATGCAATACGATAACCAATGGGCATATACGGGAATTGGAACGCAAGATGAATGAAGAACAGAAGAGACGATACAAAAAGGAGCTGGAATTATACAAACGGGAAGTGAATCAGAGAAAAGAAGACAAGGATAAAGTTTACAGTCTTCACAAACCATTTACACATTGCATTTCGAAAGGGAAGCCGCACAAGCCTTATGAGTTTGGGAACAAGGTAGGATTGATAACGACGGGAACGAAGGGAAAGAAAATCATAACCGACATAAAGGCATTTGCAGGAAATTCATTTGACGGACATACGATAGATCTTTTACCGGAACAAATGGTAGAAAATGATTTGAAACTGCCGGAGGAATTGGTTTACGACAGAGGCGGACGAGGGAAGAAAGAGATACTGGGAGTAAAAATTATCACACCGGATAAACACAAAGCAAGTGATACGGCCTATCAAAAACAACAGAAACGTAGGAAGTTCAGAGCAAGAGCAGGCATTGAACCGACCATCGGACATCTGAAAAAAGACTTTCGAATAGAGCAGAATTACCTCATGGGCGAATAAGGCATACAAATAAACGCTTTATTGGCTGCATCGGTTTGAAATTTTAAGAAAATGATGGGAGAACCCAAAGAAGAGAGTTTTTCGTTTCATTTTTCGATTATTCTTTCAACAAAAATTTTATAACCTTGCCCCTTAAAAACAGACTTTTTAAGGATTGACTAAATATTTTTTTGCGAATGCAAATGTAATGATTTTGTGATTTATAGAAGATAAATTTGGAAATAAAATTCGAAAACCGTAGGACAAACAAGGGTCAAGAAGATTTTAACTGCATCATACAAGATTTTATTAGACATTTTTAATTCTTATTCATTTTACATCTCACTCAAAAAAGATATTTTTGCATTGGCATGAAAAATAACTTTCTCACATTCCTCTCAGTTTTGCTTGCTATCCTAATCGCCTACTGCGGTTCGGGAGTGAACATTTTTTTCTATTGCTGTGACGATTGTCGCTCCGAAGGTACTGAGGCCGTAATCGGTGGCACTTGCTGCGAACTGCACCATCATCATCATTTGAACGGATTGATTACGCATTTAGACAAGCATACATGCAACCAACATCTTGCTAATGCTCCCGACGAGTGCAGCGTGGAAAGAATTTCTGTTCTTTGGGAGTCCAATTCGAACAATAATCCAGGAGTTGAGCCTTTTTGCGTCTATATAGTACATTCTCTCTCTGCCTTGATATCTTCGTCAAAACTCTCATCGGATATTATACCCCTGATCGGTTTCGAAAATCCTGCTTCTCAAAAACCTCCTCACCTAAGTAAAGGGGAATATTTTTCGTTACTCACTACGCTGATTATTTGATGAATAAAGCAACTCGCCCAACTTTTAGGGCAAGCAAATAGGTTGCACATCGATTGAGGTGCTTTTCTCATTTATTATATTCATCAAATCAATTATATATGAAAAATGTTATACTTATCCTATTTTCACTCGTTACGACACTGCGCATAGCCGCTTCCGACAAAGTACGTGGACACGTATATGACGAAAAAAAACAACCCATCATTGGCGCAAATATCTACTGGGAAAAATCGAAAAAGGGTACCGTTTCCGATTCCAATGGCTACTTTGAAATAGATAAATCAGGTCAGCATGAGCATTTGGTGGTAGCTTATACCGGCTATGTTCCACAATACATTCATATCGAAGAAAGCAATGCGGAAGTCGAAATTATTCTCAAAGAAGACTCCCAATTGCTGGAAGAGGTCATGATAAGCAAACGAACGCCCGGCACAGTTACGAAACGTTCGTCCATCTTGCAAACGCAGCAGATAACGATGGGCGAAATTCGTAGAGATGCATGCTGCAATCTGGGAGAGAGCTTCACGACAAATCCATCGGTAGATGTTGCTTACAGCGATGCGGCTACAGGTGCAAAACAAATCAAACTTCTCGGTCTCGCAGGAACTTATGTGCAGATGCTCACCGAAAATTATCCGAATTTCCGTGGAGCATCGTCCTCTTTTGGCATGGATTACATACCCGGTCCATGGATGGAAGGGATTTATATCTCTAAAGGTACTTCATCGGTCAAGAACGGCTATGATGCATTAGCAGGTCAAATAGACGTGGAATATAAAAAACCTCAAACTATGGACAAGTTTTCCATGAATCTCTTTGCTAACGATGCGAGACGTACCGAAGCAAATGCCGATGCCAGCATCCACATTAACGACCGTGTTCAGACGGCTCTGTTTGCACATTATTCCAACGATACAAAAGCCCATGATAGCAACAATGACGGCTTTCTCGATTATCCGAAAACGGAACAATTCAATCTGATGAATCGCTGGAATCACCAAATAGGCAATTATTCATCGCAATACGGGATGAAGTACATTCACGAAAATCGTATTGGAGGACAGGATACCAAACATCACGGTTTCCCTGATCCTTATCTCATTTCATTGACAACCAATAGAGGCGAATTTTACACCAAGCAAGCCTATACCGTTGTGAATGACGATAATTTGATGACCAGTACCGCTCTGATCGCATCGGGATCGGTTCACGACCAGAAATCGAGGTACGACGCCACACGCTACGACATCAATCAAAAAAATCTCTATCTGAGCCTCATCTTCGAAAAAGAATTTTCGCATGCACATACCTTGAGTACCGGCTTAAGCCTCAACTACGATGACTTCGATGAAATGCTGCGCATGTCTCCGTACAATCGCGACGAAACCGTGACGGGGGCGTACACTCAATATACTTATAATTTCAACGATCAACTCATTTTGCTCGGTGGCATTCGTGCCGATTACAGCAGCCGATACGGATTTTTTGTTACGCCAAGGCTCCATATAAAATTCATTCCTACCGATCGGGTGCACATAAGAGCATCCATCGGAAAAGGATTTCGCACGGCTCACGTTCTCGCCGAAAACAATTACCTCTTGGCTAGTTCCCGGAAAATAAATATCGTGGATGATCTCGATCAGGAGGAAGCTTGGAATACGGGATTCAATGCCACGCTTTACATCCCGATCTCCGACAATCAGTTGACAATTGGTGGAGAATGGTATTACACCCGTTTTATGCAGCAAGTAGTTGTGGATGTGGACAGCGACCCACATGCCATCAGTTTCTACAACCTCGATAATGGGAAATCATATTCACAGAGTGCTCAAATTGAGTTGAGTTACCCGTTTTTCGAAGGTTTTACGCTTACGGCGGCTTATCGTTATACCCGATCAAAATCGGACTATCGAAACAACGAAACGGGTGAAATTCGATTTCTCTCCAACCCATTGATGAATGATTATAAGGGATTAATCACAGCATCGTATCAAACTCCGCTCAGGAAGTGGCAATTCGATGCTACAGCCCAAATCAATGGAGGAGGACGGATGCCTACTCCAGATGTAACTACACCATTGTGGGATGATCGATACCATTCGTTTACCGTGGTGAATACGCAAATTACCAAGTTCTTCAGAAACTGGTCGATCTATCTTGGCGTGGAGAACCTGTTTAATTTCCGGCAGGAAAATCCAATTGTCGATGCCGTTGATCCACGAGGCGAAGATTTTGACGCTACTATGGTTTGGGGACCTGTTCACGGAAGAAAAGTCTATACCGGAGTTCGTTTCAATGTTCCCAGATTCTAGTCAGAGTCCTATATTTAGGTCATGAAAAGAATTATTAAACTCATTTTTAAAATAACTACGATATGAAAAAAAATACCTTTTTATCTTTAATTTTTGCCCTGTCGATAGGCATTGGACTGGCACAAACCTCTAAAAAAGACTCTAACAAAGAAGTAGTGAAAGTGAAGCTGGACGATATGTGCGACCATTGTGTGAAAAAAATCGATGGCAACATTGCTTTCGAAAAAGGTGTAACTGCATTAGATTACGATCAACCCAACCAGACGGTGAAAGTCACTTATCGCACAGATAAAACCGATACAACAAAACTTCGGAAGGCCTTCGAGAAGGTGAAACTAAATGTGATCTCGATGGAGAAAATGCCTACGCAATAGTATGTTAACATTCATCGAAAAACCTCTCGGAATTTCCGAGAGGTTTTTGTTAGGCGAGAGGGAATCTCATCGAATCTATTGCATTCGTTTGATAATGCTGTATGACTGTACGATACCCAGCTCACCGGCCTTGCGCAAATCGTCGAGGCCTTGTTGGGTTTCTCCAATCGAAAGACGTGCTAAACCTCTATTAAAGTAAGCTTCCGCAAAATTCGGCTCACGTTTGATAGCTTCGGTATAATCGTTTATGGCAGCCCGATAATCCTTTTCGATACTGAATATTTCGGCTCGATTGTAATAAGCGAAATAGAAATCGGGATTCATTCCGATAATCGTTTCGTAATCTTTCAGAATGGCGTCGTATTCGATTTTTTGTTTCGATACCTCCGGTAATTTCGGCAAATTCTGGGCAGCTATGGGTTTGTTACGAGCAGGTAACTGTATATCCAACGGCGAATCGGAGCTTTCCAGCTTGGTCTGCTTCAATTCGGGATCGAATTCGAGCTGTTTGGAATGAACGACCGCTCTTGCAAAGTATGAAAGCATCAAATTAGGATTTAATTGGATAGATTTATTAATATCCCGAAGAGCATTGGCGTAGTCCTGAACGAGCATATAATCCATGGCACGTCCAAAATAGAATGAAGCGTCCTCGGGATGCTGCTCTATTTGTTTCGAGTAGTTGTTTATCGAGCGGAAGTGCGTCTGAATTTGTTGCTCATTGAGCGCCGATTCATTGTTGGTAATGCGAAGTTTCCACGTCAAACCGAGTTCACGATTTGCCTGATCAAGTTCCTTAGAAAAGTAAACGGGGCGTTGCACTTCATACGATTTCTCATAATAGGTCAGCACGAACTTTGGTTCAAGCTCCACGCGAGTATTCATGTTTTGTACTTTTCCACGACTTTGGTTCTGATATTTTTCTTTTTGTTCGCTTTCCTTATCGGCTACGACAAGCAAATTGAATTTTTCGATGTCGTTATCCGATGTTTCACGCGTTTGTTTTTGTGCCAATTCATCTTTCGGTTTATTAGGATCTACCCGATCCAGATCCTTTTGCAGTTTTTCCTGTTCGTTTCGAGCCAAATAGAAATCGCCTTCAGCACCTTTCAGATCACCCATACGTCGTTTCAACTCCGATCGGGTGTAATATCCCTGAAAAAAATCGGGATGTTTTTCCAATACAATATTCAAATCGGCTAATGCTGCAGGATAATTATTGATTTCGATGTAAAGCATCGCACGATTGAGCACGGCGATTGTGTTATCGGGTTCGATCTCGAGCACCTTGTTGAAATCTTCGATGGCACGATTGTTGTCAGCCACTTGTGCTCGCAGCAATCCGCGATTGAAACGGGCAATCAGGTTGTTGGGATCGGTTTCGATAACGCGGTCATAATCGGCCATTGCCCCACGAAGATCATTCAAATGGTATTTAACCAATCCGCGATTAATATAATTTCCCTGGTTGTATGGATCCAAACGAATGGCTTCATCCAAATCGGCGAGAGCTTTGTTGTAATCTTTCAGTTGAAAATAGAGCAATCCTCTGGCAGAAAAGGATTGTGGCATATATGGATCGATTTCGATAGCTTTATTGTAGTCGGCCAATGCTTTTGTTGTATCCTTTGTTTCGAGATACATTTGAGCGCGGGTCAAATATCCGGGAACGTAATCGGGAAATCTTTTGAGCAATACCTCGAAAAATTTTTCGGCTGTTTCATACTGTTTCATTTGAATATTGACGATCCCCATATTCACCAATGTCAATTGATCTTCGGGATAAAATTCGAGGCTCCGTTGATAATCCATTGCAGCCAGCTCGTATTTTTCCTGATTTTGGCGGGCAGCACCCCGCAGTTGATAAGCTGCAGTCCAATACGGATTTCGTTCAAGACATAAAGTGCAATCGTCTTCGGCTCCCTTGAAATCGTCGAGCATGAATTTTGCAACTGCACGATAGTAATAAGCATCAGCCAAATAGGGCTTTGCATTAATCACCTGATTGAAATATTGGATAGCCAACACGTAATCCTCGAAATAGAGCGCATTTCGGCCGATCATCATCACTCTTTCGGTGTTGATTTGTGCCGGCAGTGTTATCGAGCCGAGGAGGATCGAAAAAATAAGAATAAATTTCTTCATGATGTTATTGTTGTTTCGCGCTCAGATTTTTTAATATAAGTAAGATAGTATGTGACTTGAAAAAGTTTAAAAGACATCGGAATTTATTGGATATTTTCGAGTATTCGTTTCCCATTTACCGTCTGACGTAAGGATAAACGCACTACGCTTTCGGGCAAAAGCGATTCGACTAATTCTGGCCATTCGATGAAACAGAGATTCCCACTGTAAAAGTAGTCTTCATAACCAAAATCGAAAACTTCTTCTAACTTTTTGATGCGATAGAAATCGAAATGATAAATTGATATTCCATTTTTATCCCGATATTCATTGATAATGGCAAATGTAGGGCTGGTCACCGGTTCGTGAACGCCCAATTCCTCACATACGGCTTTAATAAAGGTGGTT
This sequence comes from Dysgonamonadaceae bacterium, assembly GCA_029975415.1. GTDB lineage: Bacteria > Bacteroidota > Bacteroidia > Bacteroidales > Dysgonomonadaceae > Seramator. The sequence continues at coordinate 40,769 of JARKPE010000125.1, forward strand.
TTGCCAGCTCCCATATCGCCGTAAAAGGCAAAAACGTTTTGATTGTCAATTTCTGCCAAAAATTGTCGTGCAGCTTGATGAATTTCTGATAAATCGTTTATTTCTATATACATAATTTTATTTTGGAGACAAGGTGATAAGGGGAACAATCATTTCTTGGAGCGAAACGCCGCCGTGCTGAAATGTGTTGCCGTAATGTGAAACATATTGATTGAATTTATTTTGAAAAACGAAAAAATTATTGCCTGTAGCAAAAATAAAGCGTGAACTTAAGTTTGACGAAGGCAGACCGAACTTTTCAGGAGAAAATGACTCGATAACTTTTGCTGTGTCGTAGGTCAGGTTTTTCCCTGTTTTGTATCTCAGATTCGAATTTATATCTTTGTCACTCAAAATCTTAAGTGGGTTTTTAACCCGAATGGTGCCATGATCGGTTGTCAGAATTACCTTGTAACCTTTTTCGGAAATTTTCCGAAATAGTGGAGACAAAGGCGAATGTAAAAACCACGATTGGGTGAGCGAACGATAAGCAGCTTCGTCGGAAGCCAATTCGCGAATCATGTCCGATTCTGATCGTGTATGCGATAGCATATCCAAGAAATTGTAAACTAGAACGTTCAAATCTTTTCTATCCATTTCCGGGAACGATCGAAGCAAGTGTTCGCCTTCCTCAGCAGTGTTAATTTTGTAATAGGAAAATGATTTGTTCAGATGATGACGCTCCAATTGTTTTCGCAGTAAGAATTTTTCATTTGCATTTTTGCTCTCCGGCTTTGTTTCATCCACCCAATATTCGGGATAGTTGTCGGCAATTTGTTTTGGCGTCAGACCTGCCATCATAGCATTGCGGGCATATTGAGTTGCGGTGGGCAAAATGCTGAAAAAGGTGTTATCGACATAGGAAAACCATTCCGAAACAATGTCTTTTACCGCATACCACTGATCGAGTCTGAAATTGTCGATTAAGATGAAAAAGACTTTTTCGTTATTGTCAAGAAGCGGAAAAACAACTTTCGGGAAAACGTCGAAACTTAGCATTGGGCGTTCGTCTTTTCCCGAAAACCATTTTTCGTAATTTCGACGAATAAATTTGGCAAATTCGTTGTTGGCTTCCATCATTTGCGATTGAAGCATTTCAAGCATTGGACTATGTGTTAGCGACAACTCCATCTCCCAGTATACTAATTTTTTATATACATAGGTCCATTCTTCCGCCGTTTGGCAACAATTTATTTCGTCGTTCAATTGGAGATATTCCTCGCGAAAATTTGTGATATTGGCTTCGCGAATAATTTCATTCTTATCGAAGTGTTTTTTGATGGTGATGAGCAACTGGTTGGGATTGAGCGGTTTGATGAGGTAATCGGCGATTTTTTTACCGATAGCTTTTTCCATGATGCCTTCGTCTTCGCTTTTGGTAACCATCACCACCGGAACATCAGGGCGTATGATGCTGATTTGCGAAAGGGTTTCCAAACCCGAAATTCCCGGCATGTGTTCATCAAGGAAAATCATATCGAAATGCTCATTACGACAAAGATCGATGGCATCTTGTCCGTTATTCACGCTTTCAAGTTCATAGCCTTTTTCTTGCAAAAAAAGCATGTAGGGTTTCATCAACTCTATTTCGTCGTCAACCCACAGAAAGCGCGTCTTTTTCATTGATTATTCCTTATTCACTTACAATCAGAAAATTGAGCAAATGTATGTATTTCTATGTTTACATACAATCATTTTTTAGTTTTTTAGTAGTCGTAAAAACTCGCGTTTGCTTTGTAGAAGCCTGAATTAAAAAATTTGACGACGAATTTTTATTATTTCACTTAAACCACTAACTTTGTGAACAACATCTACGAAATCTTTCAATCTGTTCATAATGAAAAAAACCTTGATTCTTGTCGCAAGTGCAACAATGTTCCTAATAGCCGGATGCACCGGTCAGTCAGACAAAATTTTCAACGGAAAAAATTTGTCGAATTGGAATTTCGTTTTGGAAAACGATTCCATTCCGCCGGAGGAGGTATTCTTTGTTAAAGACAATTCCATTCTCATTACCGGAATCCCTATCGGTTATATGTATACCAAAAGAAAATATTCGGATTTCACGTTCGAGACTGAGTGGCGATGGCTCGACGAAGCAGGTAATAGCGGTATATTCCTGCTTATCGAGTCTCCGGACAATCCGTTTCCGCGAGCAATCGAATGTCAACTCAAGGCAGGGAATGCGGGGGACTTTGTGCTGCTCAATCATTCGCAACTTGCCGAATATGTTATGCCCGAAGGAGCAATCGAAAGACCAAAATTTCCGGTTATTCCCAAAAAAAACAATTCTAACGAAAAACCCGTCGGCGAATGGAATAAAGCAAAAATCACCATAAAAGAAGGACACATATCAGTTTATATCAATGACATGCTTCAGAACGAGGGTACAAGTCCGGTAACCGAAGGTCATATAGGTTTGCAAAGCGAAGGATATGGCGTTCAATTCAGAAACATTTCGGTCAGCGAATAACATCGCAACAATAAAAAACCACAAAAAAACATATTCTTATGTCACTTTCACTTAAATCTCAACAATTTATCGATCAGGAAGAACGATTTGGTGCACACAATTATCATCCGCTTCCGATAGTGTTGTCGCGAGGGGAAGGCCCTTACGTGTGGGATGTAGACGAGAAACGATATTTCGATTTTCTGTCGGCATATTCTGCTGTAAACCAGGGACATTGTCATCCAAAAATTGTAAAAGCTCTCACCGAGCAGGCGCAAACGCTATGCTTAACCTCACGAGCGTTCTACAACGATTGTTTGGGACCGTTTGAAGAATATATGCACGACTATTTCGGCTATGATAAGGTGTTGCCTATGAATTCCGGAGCAGAGGCTGTGGAAACTGCGCTTAAACTCACCCGTAAATGGGGCTATCTGAAAAAGGGAATTCCGGACGGAGAAGCCATCATTATCGGGTGTGAAGGTAATTTTCATGGCCGTACGATCACCATTATTTCGATTTCAACCGATCCTGAGGCTTATAAGAATTATGGCCCATATACGCCCGGTATCGAGGTGATTCCATACAACGATGCGGAAGCGCTCGAAAAAGTTCTAAAAGAAAAAGGTGATAAAGTCGCAGGTTTCCTGGTTGAGCCTATCCAAGGTGAAGCCGGTGTGGTAGTTCCGGACGATGGCTATCTGAAAACTTGCTACGACTTATGCAAACAATATAATGTGCTTTTTGTTGCCGATGAGGTGCAGACAGGTATTGCCCGCACGGGAAAAATGCTTGCCTGCGAACATGAAGACGTACGCCCCGATATTTTGATTTTGGGCAAAGCCATTTCGGGAGGCGTTTTGCCTGTTTCGGCAGTGTTGGCTGACGATGAAATCATGCTCACAATCAAACCCGGACAGCACGGATCGACCTATGGCGGATTTCCGCTTGCCTGCAAAGTGGCAACTGCTGCTTTGGAAGTGGTGCGCGAGGAAAATCTTTGTGAAAAAGCCGAATATCTCGGCAAAATTTTTCGCGACGAAATGAGCCGAATGCAAAGCCCATTCATCAAAATTGTGAGAGGAAAAGGATTGCTCAATGCCATTGTTGTAGAGCCACATAATGGCAAACAGGCATGGGATGTCTGCTTAAAAATGGCTGAATTGGGTGTGCTGGCCAAGCCTACGCACGATCACATCATTCGTTTTGCTCCACCTCTGGTGATTTCTGACGACGAATTGAGAGAAGCTATCGCAATTATTCAGCAAGCTATCCGAACGTTGGAATAGGGATAGGTTGATGAAGAATGAAGAAATAATTCATAATGTGGATAGTGGTTGGCGGTTGGTTATTCATTCGTTATTCTGGATAGCTGACGTTAGAAAAGTTCTCGCAGATCATCGCAGATTTTACTCGCAGATGTTCGCTGATAATCTGCGTGAATCAGCGAGAGAAAATGCCTGGTATCATCATCTCTAAAAAGCACATAACTGACCGCTGATAACTGACAACTGATAACTGACAAGTAAACGCTTTATGCAAACTACTTCTAAAGTGTTGATGGTGCGTCCTGCACGCTTTGCATATAACGAAGAAACAGCCCGTAATAATTATTTTCAACAGCGAACGGATGTTGAAAATGTGAGCGAGACAGCACTGGTCGAATTTGACGCATTTGTAAAATTATTGCAAGGCAATGATGTAGATGTAATCGTTGTGCAGGATACGATAGAGCCGTGGACCCCCGATTCGGTATTTCCCAACAACTGGTTTTCGTCGCATTTAGGTGGCGAATTGGTGCTCTATCCGATGTTTGCCGAAAATCGTCGTCTCGAACGAAAACCGCAAGTGATGGACGTGTTGTTGCATAAGATGAATCATCGAAAAATTGTGGATCTAACTCATTGGGAAAAACGAGGGGAATTTCTGGAAGGAACCGGAAGTATGGTTTTCGATCGCGAAAAACAAATTGCTTATTGTTGTCGATCGCCCCGGACATCCGAAAAAGTATTGGCGGATTTTTGCTCGCGCATGAATTTCGATACCGTAGTGTTTGATGCTGTGGACAAAAAGGGCGACCCGATCTATCATACCAATGTGATGATGGCAGTGGGCACACAGGTGGCCCTGGTTTGTTTGGAAGCACTGCGGAACGAAGACGAACGCGAAAAACTTGTTACAAAACTCACTTCAACCGGAAAGCTCATCGTAGAAATTTTTTTGGAACAGGTAGCACATTTTGCAGGGAATATGCTCGAACTGAAAAGCAGGAACGGCCAACCGCTTATGATTATGTCTGCGGCAGCACGAAAATCGCTTTCGATTGAGCAGGAATCAATTCTTGCAACCTATGCAAAAATCGTGTCGCCGGATCTCTCGACTATAGAAGCCAATGGTGGAGGATCGGCGCGTTGCATGATTGCCGAAATTTTTGTGTAGAATTTCCCCGCGAAACTAAAAATTATAACATATTTTCTCTTTCCTTTGCAATAAACTAAGAAAGTTCATTTTTTAATTAAATCATTATTATGAGTTTAGGAACTGAGTTAAAGCAATTCTTGCTTCGTGGAAATGTGGTGGATATGGCTGTGGGTATCGTTGTCGGTGCAGCTTTCGGAAAAGTTGTAACTTCGTTTGTAAACGATATTTTGATGCCCCCTATTGCATTATTGTTGGGCAACACAAAGTTTGATCAGCTAAAATTGGTGCTTCGTGAGGCTGTTGTTTCGGGTGATCAGGTTGCGAAGGAAGCTATCACGTGGAATTACGGAGCTTTTATCCAAACTGCAATCGATTTTTTGATAGTGGGAACTGCCATTTTTTTCGTCATCAAGGCTATGAATCGGCTGAGCCGAAAAAAACCTGAAGCCCCTGCAGCTCCGCCTGCGCCATCGAAAGAAGAACAGTTGCTCACCGAAATTCGGGATTTGCTGAGTAAGGACTAAGAATCCTCGATCACAAGTTTCTGATTGTCATCGATTTGAAATCCAAATCGAGTTTATTTTTATTGCATTTCGGTGAGGTATTTCCAGAAACGTTTTGGCATGTGCTGACGCTGAAGCTTTGGATTGAATCGCTCCTTAATAGCAATCGTTTCGAAATATTCTTTCCACAGGTTCTGATAGTAGATCTCCGTTTCGGATAATTTCTCGCTTTCAAGTTTTTTCGACTTAAAGCTCTTTAGGTCTTCAAGAGAAAATGTAATCTCCTGTAAGTCATGAGTGTCATAATATAATCCGAAATTTCTTTCAGTATCATATAAAATCCAGGACTGATTTGGATAACGGGAACGGAAATGTGGTGCAACAAGGCCTAAAACGTTATATCGTGATGAGATGGGCGCGAAAAAGATTCCGTCTTTCGTCTTTTGAAACCGAACGAACTGTCTGATTTTTTCGGCTTCGCCGTTTACTTTCCTGGCAATTTCTTTTATACGTATCACATCACTATCGCCGAAATTCATTTCGAAACCCTTTTGATGGTCGATTATCTTTCGGAAATAGCGGAAAAGAACCATTTCTGTTTCCGGAAGGTCTGAAAGCCAAACAAGCAATGCCATATTTTGTGCGCTTTTTGACAGTTTTCCTTCCAAAGCAGTCCAAACTCGCCGCGATTTTTTCTCTTCGGTTTCGATGTGATACAATTTATCTGCGAAAAGAGGACGTTGAGCCGTCTCAGATAGAATTATATCGGGAAACGTTTTATGCTCGTAAGCATAAAAGATGCACGAAAGAATTCCGTCGAATGTATGGTCGTAAATGAAAACAATCATAGATGAGCCCCCTTTAAAAAGTGGCAATTTGAAGTTTGAAAAATAAGTATGATGATTTTTCATTTCCGATTTTTGTTGAACGAGAAAGTAAAAAATCAATCACGATAAAAAGTTTCTCCATAATGGAGCTCTTTATACGGCGAAAATCGGTTATCAAACCATTTTCATGCGCTCTTTGACCTGTTGTTATCAGATAATTTTCAAGACGGACATGGTTTATCCATAAACATCTGGCGAAAGTAAACAATTTGTGCTTGAGCAAACCTCTGTATCGTGTTTTGTTGTTCCTGGTATGATAACA
>JARKPE010000007.1 GCA_029975415.1 Dysgonamonadaceae bacterium
CCGTCAGCTCTCAGATTGGCAATAGATGGTTCGCGATCGCTTCGTTATGGTGAAAATCCACACCAAAAGGGAATTTTCTATGGCGATTTTAATGCTTGCTTCGAACAATTGCATGGAAAAGAGATTTCCTACAATAATCTGCTCGATATCGATGCTGCCGTTTCTCTAATGAATGATTTTGACGAAACTTCCGTTGCAATTCTCAAGCACAACAATGCTTGCGGTATGGCATCTCGGCCAACGGTTAAAGAGGCATGGCAGGCCGCACTTGAAGCCGATCCGGTTTCAGCCTATGGTGGTATAGTGATAGCCAATCGAAATATCGATAAAGAGGCCGCTGAGTTGATTAACGAAATTTTTTTCGAAGTAATTATAGCTCCGGAATATAATGATGATGCGCTCGATATTTTGAAACAAAAGAAAAACCGTATAATTTTACGTTATAAATCGGGAACAAATGCTTCTCATTCATTGTCATATCGTTCTGCTTTAAACGGAATATTGGCGCAGGAAAAAGATACGAGCGTTCAATCAATATCCGATTTGAAAGTTGTTACACTGACTGCACCTACTTTAGCCGAAATGGAAGACTTGGTTTTTGCCAATAAATTGGTTAAACATACCAAATCGAATGCTATTGTTTTAGCTAAAAATAAACAGCTTATAGCTAGTGGAACTGGGCAAACTTCACGTGTGGATGCACTTCGACAAGCGATCGAAAAAGCCGAATCGTTTCATTTTGATTTACATGGTGCGGTGATGGCTTCGGATGCCTTTTTCCCATTTCCGGATTGTGTGCAGATTGCCCATGAAGCCGGAATTACTGCCGTTGTGCAACCGGGTGGTTCCGTTCGTGATAATGAATCGATTGATTATTGTAACAAACATGGCATAGGTATGGTTGTTACCGGAATTCGTCATTTCAAACATTGACGATTCAAATTTAAAAAAAAAGATGCTAATTTATAAACTATTTATCTGATTGATAGATTTATAAAAAGAATATTTAAAGCTTTCGGTCAGATTAAAAAATATATACATAACAACTATGGGATTATTTTCATTTACACAGGAACTGGCGATGGACCTCGGAACTGCCAATTCCATCATCGTAAACAATGCAGGGAAGATATTACTCGACGAGCCATCGATTGTAGCGCTCGATCGCAAAACAGACAAAATGATTGCACTGGGCGAAAAAGCAAGGCAAATGCATGGAAAGACGCACGAAAATATTCGTACCGTACGGCCGCTTCGTGACGGCGTGATTGCAGATTTCAATGCTGCAGAGCAAATGATTAGGGGAATGATTAAGATGGCCAATAAAAATCGTGGAAATGGTTTGTTTTCACCTTCATTACGTATTGTGATCTGCATTCCTTCGGGAAGTACAGAAGTTGAAATACGTGCCGTAAGGGACTCTGCCGAACATGCAGGTGGGCGAGACGTTTACATGATCTTCGAGCCGATGGCTGCGGCTTTGGGCATAGGTCTCGACGTAGAAGCTCCCGAAGGAAACATGATTGTGGACATAGGAGGTGGTACTACCGAGATTGCAGTAATTTCTCTCGGCGGAATCGTTTCAAATAAATCTATCAAAATTGCAGGGGATGATCTGACTGAGGATATTATGGATTATATGGGTCGTCAACACAATATGAAAGTAGGGGAACGTACGGCAGAACAAATAAAAATGAATGTTGGTTCGGTTCTTACCGAATTACAAGATCCTCCTGAAGATTTTATCGTGCATGGACCAAATCGAATGACTTCGTTGCCGATGGATGTTCCTGTTTCGTATCAGGAAATTGCTCATTGCCTCGAAAAATCGATCTCCAAAGTTGATTCAGCTGTTCTGAGCGCACTCGAGCAAACTCCCCCCGAATTATATGCCGACATCGTTCGCAATGGCATATATCTCACCGGTGGAGGTGCATTGCTTCGTGGTCTGGACAAACGACTGACCGAAAAGATCGGCATTCCGTTCAAGGTTGTGGACGATCCGCTTCATGTTGTTGCTAAAGGCACCGGCATTGCCTTACGCAATATCGACAAGTTTAACTTCCTGATGAGATAAATTTCGGATTTATTCTTCAAAAATATTCGATTTGTTGTTCTTAACGATCTTATTTTTGCAACTCAAAAAGGAAAATATAGAACTTTGGAATTTATAAACCGGACGACTGTTAAAAAGTGAATAGCTTCTCATGCGTAATTTTATCGATTTTCTGATCAAAAAGAGTTCGTGGATATGGGCTATTTTATTAACTGTTGTTAGTTTATATTTGGTATTCACTCAAAATTCATATCAACGAAGTGTTTACTTGACGTCGGCAAACCGAGTGACGGGTGAGATTTATAAATTTTCCAATCAAATTGAGTCCTATATTCATATGCAACGAAATAACCGGCAACTTCTGGAAGAGAATGCCCGCTTGCATAACGAAGTGGAAACTTTGAAAAGTGTTTTAACCGGTTTCGCAACGGATTCAATCTATTATGGTCATGCTTTTGCGAACGATACTGCGCGACCGCCGCAGTTCGATTTTATACCGGCTACGGTAGTGAATAAGAGCATTTCGGGGGTTAATAATTTTCTCACTCTTGACAAGGGACTGCTTGATGGCGTAAAATCTGATATGGGGGTAATTTCTCAAACGGGAATAGTTGGCGTCATTTTTAATGTTTCAGATCATTTTTCGGTTGTAATTCCTGTCGTCAATCCAAAATTCAGAGTGAGTGCCAAAATAAAAAATTCAGAGAATTCGGGATCCCTTGGATGGTCGGGCCCCGAATTAAATATAGCTCAACTCGAACAACTCCCAAAGCATGAACCTTTTCGTTCGGGTGATACGGTAGTAACGAGTTACTCACGTATATTCCCAAAAGATTTAGTGATTGGATATACTGTTTCTGTAGCAAAATCTAAGGATGATAATTTCAATTCGTTCAATATTGAGCTTGCATCCGATTTTCACAGCTTGCAGCATGTAATGATCATTCGCGACCGATTTTTTGATGAGCAGCGTAAACTTGAAGAATCTATCAGCATTCCATGAAGGTATCAATGATATTTGAAATAGTGCTTTTTGTAGTTCTAATCGCTTTTCAAACTACAATTTTTAGCCGAATTAGCGTTTTTGGCGTAGCTACACCCATCCTTTATGTTTATTTTCTGATAAAATTGCCGATAGGCAGAAATGTGTTTTATGTCATCACCTCCGGATTTTTGATGGGACTTATTATTGATATTTTTTTGAATACTCCGGGAATGAATGCTGCTGCAACCACCATAATTGCTGCATTACGCAAACCATTGCTCAATGTTTTTTTCTCTCGCGACGATTATGAAGAATTTGTTCCAAGTATTTATTCTTCAACCAAATCGTTTGTTCGTTTTGTTATTATCATAACGATCATGCATCAAACGCTGCTGTTTTTCATCGAAGCATTCACTTTTTTCAATTTATCATACACAATTGTTCGCATCTTTGCATCATCGGCGCTCACACTCGTTACGATTTTTGCACTGGATGGCTTAATGTACAGGAAATCAAGTGGAATACAGGCCTGATAATTTGTTTCAAAACCGAAAATTTGTCATCGGCGGCATTGCCATAGCCGTTGTATTGCTTTATATTATCCAGCTTTTTCGATTACAAGTTCTTAGTCCTGAATACAGGAAGTTTGCTGACAGCAATGCTTTTTTTCGTAAGACTTTATACCCTGCAAGAGGTTCTATTTACGATAGAAACGGAAGACTCATTGTTTTTAACGAGCCTACTTACGATATAATGATGAATGTGAGAGAAATGACGGCGGGTGATTTTGATACGCTTGATTTTTGCCGTGTGCTCGATATCGATAAGATGAAGTTTGAACAGCTCATGTCCGACATGAAAGACCGTCGTAAAAATCCGGGATATTCGTCCTATACGCCACAATTATTTATCTCGCAACTTGATGTCAGAGAATTTGGCTTGTTGCAGGAGAAACTGTATAAATTTCCGGGTGTATATATACAAAATCGCACTCGCCGTCAGTACAAATATCCGAATATGGGATTAATTCTTGGATATATTGCAGAAGTTGATAAGAACAAACTGGATTCGGATCCTTATTATGTCAGAGGCGATTATGCCGGAAAATCCGGAATAGAACGATTTTATGAAGAGGATTTACGAGGCGTAAAAGGCGTGGAGATACTCTTGCGCGATTCCAAAGGTCGAATTCAGGGAAAATACAATAACGGAGCCGATGACAAAGCCCCTCAGTCGGGACGAGATTTGATGTTGGGTATCGATATCGATCTGCAGGCTTATGGCGAATATTTGATGCAGAACAAAATTGGTGCAATCGTGATGATTGAGCCTCAAACAGGAGAAATTTTATGTATGATTGCGTCTCCTTCCTACGATCCATCTCTTCTTACAGGGAAAGATTTTGGAAAAAATTATTTGGAATTGGAACGAAATCCGTACAAACCACTCATTAATAGAGCAGTATCGGGTATGTATCCACCCGGATCAACTTTTAAGCCGTCGCAAGGAGCGATTTTTCTTCAAGAAAATATTATAAATATCCAAACTCAATTTAGTTGTTATCACGGATATCCGCCATTAGGTGGTCGCCCGGCATGTCACGGTCATCCTTCTCCTCTCTCCATAGTGCCTGCATTGGCTACTTCCTGCAATTCATTTTTTTGTTATGGACTCAACGCGATGCTTAGCAATAGGGAGCATTATTCGTCGCAAGATCAGGCTTTCGATATTTGGGGAAATTATTTATCGAATATGGGTTACGGCCGTAGATTGGGAGTTGATCTTCCTTCTGAAAAAACGGGATTTATACCAAACAATAAATTTTACAATAAACTCTGGAAAGGTAATTGGAACGCTAATCGGGTGATTTCGATTGCTATCGGACAAGGTGAAATTTTAGCTACTCCCTTGCAAATAGCTAATTTTGCTGCCATTGTAGCCAATAGAGGTTATTATTATGCTCCACATGTTGTGCGTCAACGCAAAGGAGTTGCGCTCGATTCCCTTTACTGCAGGAGAAACGAATCGGGAATTGATAAATCGGTTTTCGATATAATTGCAGATGGAATGGCTAATGCGGTAACTTCAGGTACATGTAGAGCCGCTAACTTGGGAACGGATATTCAGGTTTGTGGAAAAACGGGAACGGCTGAAAATCCACATGGTGACGATCATTCGCTTTTTATGGCGTTTGCTCCGAAAAATGACCCGAAAGTAGCAATAGCGGTTGTCGTTGAGAATGGAGGATTTGGTGCGCGTAATGCAGTGCCTATTGGACGCCTTATGTTGCAAAAATATTTTCGTGATTCAATTCCCGAAAGTGATAAGTGGATTGAAGAGCAGATTGCTTCACGAGAGATCTTACCTTTCGTTTATCAAAAAAAGGCAATCATCAAAGCGCACTCCTCCATAGCCAATCAGTAATTGAGACAAAGGGGATGTATAACGTATCTAACGAAACAATAGACAGAGGCAGAATCGACTGGTTTACGGCCGGTTTGTACCTCGTTTTTTTGTTTTTGGGTTGGTTGAGTGTTTATGCTGCCAGCTATGATTTGGAAAATGCCAAAAGCATCTTCGATCTTTCCGGAAGAGCAGGAATGCAGCTGATTTGGATTGGCACATCGCTTATGTTGGCTTTTGCTCTCATGAAAAGCGATACAGGTTTTTTTGAGACCTATGCTTTTGTTTTTTACGTTTTTGGTATTATATTGTTAATCTTGACACTGGCTATAGCTCCCGAAATCAAAGGATCTCGATCATGGCTGGTATTGGGACCGGTGAGATTGCAGCCGGCCGAGTTTATGAAGTTTGTCATTGCCCTTGCGCTTGCCCGTGTCTTCAATACTTATGGATTTCGACTTTTAGAGAGAAAGAATTTATTACTTGTGTTGGCCATCATACTATTGCCTACAGCATTGGTAATTGCACAAAGTGAAACCGGTACGGCATTGGTTTATTTGAGTTTATTTCTGGTACTTTTTCGGGAAGGAATGCCCGGTGCAGTTCTTTTGATTGGGGTTGCACTGGTTTTGTATTTCGTATTGGGTATAAAATTTTCCGATATACCAATGGGATCTTTTTCTCGAGGTGAATTTATTTCGATTTTGTTGATTATTCTTTTCTCTGCCGGCATGGTATGGAGTTATATGAAACGAAAAGAAGTGCTTTCTTTCATGCTTGGAATTCCTTTTGTTATTTTTCTGATTGCGTTAATCGTCAGCTTTTTCGAAATAGAAATTGATTATGGTCTTGTTGCCCTTATAGCTTTGTGTGGCGTCTTTCTTTATATATTATATTTGGCTCTTCGGTTTCGAAAAAGAACTTATCTTCTTATTTTGATTTTCATGGCAGGATCTTTTGCTTTTCTCGAATCAGCCGAATATATGTTCAATGATGTTCTTAAACCACACCAACAGATGCGTATCAAAGTTACTCTTGGTATGGAACGCGATTTACAGGGTGCTGGTTATCACGTGGAACAATCGAAAATAGCTATTGGGTCAGGCGGTCTGTGGGGTAAAGGATTTCTTAATGGAACTCAAACAAAATTGAAATATGTTCCCGAGCAGGATACCGATTTCATCTTCTGTACCATCGGGGAGGAAATGGGATTTATCGGATCATCGATTATTTTGCTGCTCTATCTTATATTCATTCTTCGGCTTATTTATCTTGCCGAAAGGCAGACTTCTGTTTTTGGTCGTGTGTATGGATATTGTGTGGCGTCAATCTTTATTTTTCACGTGATGGTGAATATCGGTATGGTTGTTGGCATTTTGCCGGTTATAGGCATTCCGTTGCCTTTTTTCAGTTATGGAGGTTCGTCGCTCTGGGGCTTTACGATTCTCTTGTTTATTTTTTTACGTTTGGACAAAAATAGAAGAGTTTGATGACTTGAAGCAATTTATAATCATTCAGATGCAGAGTTATTGTTAATTGGGGAATGATGTAATGAAAAGTATCTTCGAAATTAAACCTATTGCCCGCATCCGCACTGATTTTCCGAGCAAATTCGGAATACCGCGTCAGAGTGGAATGGTGGAATCGCTTGAAGGAACAATCGTTTTCGAACCTGAATATCGAAATCGCGAGTCTCTGCGAGGATTGGAAAATTACTCCCATTTGTGGCTTATTTGGGGGTTTTCTAAAACTGTTTGTGAAGATTGGTCGCCGACAGTTCGTCCTCCCCGTTTGGGAGGAAATATTCGTATGGGAATTTTTGCAACCCGATCTCCTTTTAGACCCAATCCTATCGGACTTTCATGTGTGCGACTCGAAAAGATAAGATTGAATACTTCCTTCGGTCCGGAGATTCAGGTTTCGGGAATTGATATGATGGATGGAACTCCTATTTTCGATATTAAACCCTACCTGCCTTATGCCGATTGCAGATTCGATGCTACGGGAGGATTTACCGACAATATTCGAATGCAAGTTTTGCAATTGCATGTTGCTTCTGAATTGTTAAACCGAATTCCTCTCGAAAAACAAAAAGCCTTATTGAGTACACTTTCACTTGATCCTCGACCTTCTTATCAAAACGATTCAGATAGAATATATGGATTTTTGTTTTCTGATTTCGAAATCAGATTTTCGGTGAAAGAACAAGAAATATTCGTGGTGGACATTATCCCCTTAAAAGATAAATAGTCGAACCATATTTTTAGTGAAACGTTAATACAATCAAAAATTGATATCGATAAAAAACAACAAAAATGGGAATTATTAGAAGCATACTCGACACCGATCTCTATAAATTTACTACAAGCTACGCTTATTCGAAACTTTTCCCTCGTGCTTATGGCGAATTTGAGTTTGTCGATCGCAGCAACGGCGATTATCCTGACGGTTTCGATCAGTTATTACGCAACGAATTGGAAGAGATGAGCAAACTGTATCTGACCGCTGAAGAAGAAAAGTTTGTGCGAACCAAAATGCCGTATCTACCGCCTACTTATATCGATTTTCTGAAAGGATATCGTTTTGATCCTTCGGAGGTGACGGTTAGGATGGAAAATCACAAACTTCACATCAGTGCTTCTGGATTGCTCTATCGTATTACACTTTGGGAAACTCCGATTTTGGCTACAGTGTCGGAACTTTATTTCCGCACAACAGGTCAAACTCCCGATTTGCATTACATGGAACAGGCCGCAATCGAAAAAGCCCACAAGATGAAAGAAAACGGTATCGTTTTTTCGCTTTTCGGAATGAGACGTCGTTTCAGCTTCGATGTGGAAGATCGCGTTACGGAATTGCTCAAACAAAATGCCGGCTACAGTTTCTTCGGCACGAGCAATGTGTATCTTGCTTTCAAACATAATGTGAATATTTCGGGAACGCATCCCCATGAATGGGTGCAGTTTCACGGTTCGATATACGGATATAAAATGGCCAACTATATGTCGATGGAAGATTGGATCAACGTTTACGATGGCGATTTGGGAACAGTACTTACCGATACCTACACTACGGATGTGTTCCTGCGAAATTTCAGTAAAAAGCATGCTGCTCTTTTCACAAGTCTTCGCCAAGATAGTGGCGATCCTTTTTTGTTTACCGATAAGGTAATCAAGCGTTACGAAGAGTTGAAAGTGAATCCAAAGCTGAAATATATTGTTTTTTCGGACAGTCTGAATGTCGATAAGGCTATCGAAATCAAAAACTATTGTGGCGATCGGATAGGTGCAACTTTTGGCATCGGCACAAATCTGACTAACGACGTTGGCAATGATATCAAGGGTATGAATATTGTGATGAAACTTTTTCGTTGCAAAATGACAGCCAAAGAACCGTGGCAGGAATGCATCAAATTGTCGGATGTGGATGGAAAACACACGGGGAGCGAAAAGGAGATTCTTTTGGCTCAACAAACCTTGGGGTTGATTTGAAAATGATTGCGATGAATTTTATTTCATCTCACCCACATCAAATCGCTCATGATTCCGTCGGAAATGAAAATGCCTTCGCGCGTGAGTTTTAAGTTTCCGTTTTCGATTTTCAACAGATGATTTTCGATATACTTTTGGGCATTCATTAGACAATAATTGAATAATTCTTCGCCAAACTTCGATTTCAACTGTTGGATATCGGCGCCCCACATCGTGCGCAATCGAGTGATAATAAATTCGTTATATTGGGTGTAAATATCGAGATGTTCTATCTCTGAGGGCAGATTGCCATTATTTATTTCTTCGATGTATCGCGTGAGCGAAGCTACGTTCCACGACCGATTCTGTCCGTCGAATGAGTGGGCGGCAGGACCTAATCCGAGATATTTTTCATCATTCCAATAAGACGTGTTATGTCGAGAGTAAAGTCCATATTTGGCAAAATTTGAAATTTCGTAGTGTTCAAATCCGTTTTCGGTAACGAGATCGATGAGTAACGAAAACATTTGGTTGCTCAATTCTTCGTCAACAGCACGTACTTTTCCGTTTCGTCGAAGTGCTTCGAGACGAGTATGATCTTCATAAATAAGATGATAAGCCGAAATGTGTTGTATATATAGGGCTATAGCTTGATGAAGATTTTTCTCCCAAATCTCGATAGTTTGAGCCGGAAGGCCATACATCAAATCGATACTGATATTATCGAATCCGTTTTGTTGACAAACTGCAACGGTGTCAATCGCTTGTCTTGCCGAATGCCTTCTTCCCAGAAATTTTAGTTCGTTTTCGTCGAAACTTTGGATTCCCATGCTCAATCGATTGAACGGAAAATCGTGAAGCATTTTGAGGTAATTGTTCGTTAAATCATCCGGATTGGCTTCGAGCGTGATTTCGGCATTGGGATCGATAGAATATTGGCTAAAAAGCGTTTCAAAGATTTGTTCGAAATGCCTTGCATTCAGCCGCGAAGGCGTTCCTCCGCCGAAGTAAACGGTGTGAACGGATTCGGCGATTTCTTTTTTTCGCAGTTGAGCTTCAATACAAACCGTTTTTACGAAATCATCCATGCGGGTTTCATTCGTAATTGTGTAGAAATCGCAATAAATGCAGCGCGTTTTGCAAAAGGGAATATGAATGTAGATCCCTGCCATTTTGGTCTGAAAAAATGGATTTTGATCTATTTTTCTTTTTCCGTCAATTGTTTATATGCTTTCAGATATTTTTGCAAGCGTGCCAGCTCGTGATAGGGAACCTCGTTCCAACGACGTATATCCATATTGTCGGTCAAATCGTTTATTTTTACGCGTGTAGCGATATTATTTTTTTCGACACGCAACAGATACTCGTCATACGATTCGTTATCGCGACGACTCATCGCGTCAACTCCTTCCACGATTTCTTCAGAAAAGCCTTCGGCACGTAGCTTTTCAAGCGTCCACGAAGTGTCTTCGATGACATCATGCAAAACGCCAACAATTTTTTCCTGCAAAGTCTGCCCGGCATTCATCACACGAAATGGATGTTCGATATAGGGGCGTCCGTTGTTTGTATCGAGTTGCCCTTCGTGAGCCGAAATGGCTATTTCGATGGCACGATTGAGTTGTTCTTTGAGATTCATAATTCTTCGATTTTTTGTTTTACGATTTCAGGTTCGTCAGTCGTGATGAAATCCACGCCCAAATCGATTACTTTTTGTGTGTCTTCAGGCGAATTTACGGTCCATACATTTACTTTCAAACCCTTTTCGTGAGACTGTTTTACCCACTCAGGATGTTGATAGAGCACGTTGTAATGATAATCCAATCCGGCAGCACCCATTGCGGATAATTCATCTGGGGTGAGATCTCCGTTCAAATAATATATTTTGGCTTCAGGATCAAGCTTTAGTACTTGCTCTACAAAGTTTTTTCCGAAGGAAATATATTCGACTTTGTTTTGCAAATGTCGTTTGTGAACCATTTGAATTACTTTGTCCGTCAATTCATCTTCGCGCGCTTTTTCCTTGTGGGTTTTAAATTCCACAATTAGTTTTATATTTTTACATGTAGCGAAAGCGTCAAGATAAGCTTCGAATGTAGGTAACGATTCCCCATTTGCCAGCTTAACCTGTTTTAGGATATCTGCCGTAGTTTCTTCCACTGTCAATTTTCGGCCATTTAGTACTACGGTCGCATCATGATTTACTACGGGAATGCCGTCTGCCGAAAGCCATATATCTACTTCCGAGCCATATACGTTGATGGAATCGGCTTTTAATAAAGATCTTATCGAATTTTGGGCCGAACCTTCCGATTTCCAGTAGCCACGATGGGCTATTACTTTTGGTTGGGCATGCATTGCAAAGCATATACACAAACCAATCAACGAGGCGAGAATAATTCGATAATTTTTTTTGAGAGGATTCATAACTTATACTGTATGATCAAATTTTCAAAAACAAATGTAGCATTATTTTTTGACAATGAATTTCGAATGGCAGTGAAAACATTTTTTTAGTGTTTTTATTACACTTAATTAAATTATTAAAAATAAATTCAAAAAAATGATTATTTATTTTGCACATATTAAAATGTTTTTATTATTTTTGCTTATGAATTTATTATAATGATGAATTTCTTATTGGTCTTTATTAAAACTTATTGAATTTCTGCATTATATTAAATTAAAGACAAGAGAGACATATTGACTCTATATACCAATTTTTATTTATTTATTAACCCATTTAATTTTTTGTTCTATGCAAAAAGGAAAACATTTTTGGCCAAAAGCATGTAAATCGATGCTTTTATTACTATTTTTTGCTATGAGTGCAAATGTAGTCTTTGCGCAAATCAAAGTGCAAGGAACTGTTACGGATGTAGGGGGAACACCTTTAATTGGGGTGAACGTTATCGAAAAAGGTACAACCAACGGAACCGTAACAGATTTAGAAGGGAATTTCGAATTAAGTGTTGCCTCTTCAAGGTCGGTATTGGCTTTTTCCTATGTGGGTTTTCTCACCCAAGAAATACCCGTTGGAAACACCACGCGTTTCAATGTTGTGTTGAGAGAAGATGTAGCAAGTCTTCAGGAGGTAGTTGTCGTTGGATATGGCACACAAGCCAAAAAAGACATTACCGGTTCTGTAGCTGTTGTCAACACTAAAGACTTATTGGCGTCATCCGGATCATCTGCTTCACAACAACTACAGGGAAAAACGGCAGGCGTGTATGTCGGTCAGACCGGATCGCCGGGATCGGCGACCATGGTGCGCATTCGAGGTATTAATACAGTCAACGACAACGGTCCGTTGTATGTTATTGATGGCGTTTCGACTAAAAATCAAAATTTGAGCAGTTTAAACCCTAATGATATCGAAAGCATGCAGGTGTTGAAAGATGCCTCATCGGCTGCAATCTATGGAGCTCAAGCTGCCAATGGAGTTATTTTGATTACTACGAAAAAAGGTAGTTTATCGGGTCCTAAACTCACTTATGATGCGTATTACGGAACACAAAAAACAACCAAAAGATACGATTTGTTGAATTCTGACGATCGCCTGGCTATTGAATGGGAGTCTCAACAAAATTCGTTCGATTTACGAGGTGTTCCGGGAGTTCCCGAACATGCACAATTTGGTAAAGGCCCCAAGCCTAAAATCCCTAATTATTTGACAACCAAAGGGGCGAATGGGGAAAATAGTGATATTAAAAATTATTCTTTTCCAAATAATCAAATGGTTCCTTATTCCAATACCGATTGGTGGGATGAAGTAGATCGCATGGCTCCCATGCAAAATCACCAATTGACACTTTCGGGAGGCAACGACAAAGGGCAATATTTGTTGGGATTAAATTATTTCGATCAACAAGGTACAGTTATATATTCATATTATACACGTTACCAAACTCGTCTGAATACTTCTTTCAATATTCGCCCATGGTTGCGTGTTGGTGAAAATCTTCAGTACTCGTGGTCTAAAGATTTGGGATTAAATAGCAATTCTTCCGAAAGTAATCCTTATTCGTGGGTATATCGTTCTTCGCCATGGGTACCGGTGAAAGACGAATTCGGGAATTGGGGAGGTTCCAAGATTGCCGGTACGGGCAATTGGCAAAACATCGTGGCAAACCAGTATCGTAACAAAGATAATTATTGGACTAATTCGCGTATTTTTGGCAATGCGTGGGCAGAAGTCGATCTGATGAAGGGATTAACGTTCAGAACGAATTTCGGGTTGGATTATACCAATAGTTACAACTATTACATGAATAAAAAGAATCTCGAATTCTCTGAAAGCGCCGGCAACAATTATTTCAACGAGGCGTCTTCGTTCAACTTCCGCTGGGTTTGGACTAACACCGCAACCTATAATGCCACATTTAACGAAATTCATACATTGAACGTCTTATTGGGTACTGAAGCTATTCGTGATGGCCTTGGCAGAGGTATGGATGCTCGTCGTTACAATTACCTGATGGAAGATAATATCAATACATGGGTATTGGCTATGGGAGAAAATAACAACCAACGAACGAATAACTCTTGGTATAATGGTGAATTTGCATTGTTTGGTATGTTTAGTCGTGTGGATTATTCTTATGATAACAAATATTTAGTTACCGGTATCGTTCGTCGTGATGGAGTTTCTCGTTTTTCCAAATCCAATCGTTATGGTACTTTCCCTTCCATGTCGTTGGGATGGCGTATTTCTCAGGAGCCGTTCATGGAAGAAACTCGTAGCTGGCTCGATGACTTAAAACTGCGTTTTGGATATGGATTGACAGGGAATGCCGAAATACCGCGCGCAACTAATTTTGCCATGTTGTTTGGAACTACTCCGGAGAACACTAATTACGATTTAAGTGGTGCTAACACCGGATCCGATCTCGGTTACCGCTTGGCGAGTTATGGTAATGAAGATACACGATGGGAAGCTGTAAAGACAACCAATATCGGTATTGATGCAACCTTTGCCGAAGGTAAATTTTCGACTACTTTGGAGTATTACAACAAAATCACTTCCGACATGTTGATCTCTGCTGCATATTCTGCGTTAGCAAACGACGAAATAGGTCGTCCTTACATTAATTATGGAGATATGCGCAATAGAGGATTCGACTTTTTGTTTAATTATAGAGATAAGTCAGGTGATTGGAATTGGGATTTGGGTTTGAATCTTTCGACCTATAAAAACAAAGTCATTAAATTGTCACAAGCGGATGAATATGCTATCTGGGGAAGTGGAATGCGTTTGTCCACAAATGTTACGAGAACAATAAAAGGTCATCCCATTTCAGAATTCTATGGGTATAATATCATCGGTTTTTATGAAAATGAGCAAGATGTACTGAATTCGCCCGTACCTTACGGTACAGATAAGGCCAGCATCACCGCTAATCCGGGTTCTTATGTGGGAAAATACAAGTTCGAAGATATAAGTGGTCCTGAAGGAAAACCCGATGGAGTTATTAACTCATACGATCGCACTGTAATTGGTGACCCTCATCCCGATCTGATAGCCGGCCTTAATGCTACAGTTACGTATAAAAATTGGGATATGACCATGTTCTGGTATTCGACAATTGGCAACGATTTGTTCAACAACAACAAATATTTTACAGATTTTCCTTTGTTTGGTGGCAACCGCTCGACAACCATGAGAGATTATTCATGGAAGAAAGGCGCCGATAATTCGAAAGCAAAATTGCCTATACTCGATTCAAAGGACAATTGGGGTGGGGCAGTAGCTTCTTCCTACTACGTAGAAAATGGATCTTTTCTCAAATTGAAGAACCTGATAATAGGTTATACGTTGCCTAAAGATTTACTAAAAAAAGCAACTATCTCAAGCTTGCGTTTTTATATACAAGGCGAAAACTTATTGACTTTTACCAAATACACAGGGCTTGATCCGGAGATTACAAATATGGAGACGGCGGCCGGTAACGGAGCCGATTTAAGACGCGGCCTCGATGCAGGTGGGTGGCCAACTACCATGCGTATTCTTTTTGGAGTAAACTTTGCATTTTAAAATCATCTAATAATTGAACAATATGAAATATATATTTAATTACCTATTTATTTTTGTTACTGCTACCATTTTATTTAGTTCCTGTGGGGAGGATTTTCTGTACAAAGCTCCACAAGGTAGTATAGATGAGCCGGCATTGCGAAACGAAACAGGCGTAAACCTGCTTACGGTTAACGCTTATGCGAATCTCACCGAAAACGGGTGGGGAGCTACTCCATTTAACTGGACTTTTGGAGGAATGTATGGTGGCGATGCCAACAAAGGTTCCGACGGAAACGACCAATCGGTGTTGAACGAAATGGAAATGTATCTTACTCTTCCCACAAATGGATATATCAATGAGAAATATGTTTGGGTTTATAAAGGAGCAAAACGAGTGAATATCGCGTTACAAGTGATGGAAAAAACCGAAACAATTTCTGAATCAGTAAAGAAAAGTCGCAATGGTGAACTTCATTTCTTGAGAGCATTATATTATTTTGAAGGCATTAAGGTGTTTGGCCCTCATATCCCTTGGGTTGACGAAACCAACACCGAGAATGATCCTAAAGTGCATAACGATATTGATATTTATCCTAAAGTATTGGCCGATTTGGATATTGCTATTCAAGACTTACCTCCCACACAAGATGTCCCGGGAAGAGCTAATTCGTGGGCTGCTAAGGCTTTGAAAGCTAAAGTGTTGATGCAGAAAGGTGATTTGGCGGCTGCTGAACCGATTTTGAAGGATGTGATTGAAAATGGAGTTACTTCTAATGGATTGAAATATGACTTGGAAGACAATATGAGCGATAACTTTTCGAGCTATAATGATAACGGAAAAGAATCGATTTTCGCTGTGCAGTTTTCAGCCGACTATAACAACGCCAATTCAGGTATGTCTCTTTGTTACCCTCATGGTGGCGCAGGTTCACCCGGCGGATGCTGCGGATTTTATCAACCATCTAACGAGTTGGCTAATTCATTTAAAGTTGATGCTAACGGACTTCCTTTTCTTGACAATTCGTATAGAAACACTCCTTATGTAACTGTTAGAAATACATCTACCGAAGAAGGAGCTCCCTTGTCTATTAACAATAATGTAGCAGTCGATCCGCGTCTTGATTTCGCAATCGGTCGATTTGGAATTCCTTACAAAGATTGGGGACTACCTCAAAACAATTGGGTGCGTGATGTTGCCAATGGCGGATATTTTATGCCCAAAAAACATGTATTTACGAAAAAAGAACTTGATGCAGGTCTTGCAGGTGGAGCGCTTCATGACGGTTGGGCACCCGGTTCGGCTATCAATCTACAATATTTGAGTTTGCGCGATATGATTTTATTATATGCCGAATGTCTTGCTAATTCCAACAAATTAAGTGAAGCGATGGGCATGGTTAATAAAATTCGTGAGAGAGCTGCTAAACCGGATAACATTATCGAATTAAATGGACAACCTGCAGCCAATTACAAAATTTCAACTTATCCTCCAACACATTCTGCTTTTAGCGACAAGGAAACTTGCATCAAGGCTATTCGCATGGAGCGTAAACTTGAATTGGCGATGGAAGGTCAGCGTTGGTTTGATTTGTCTCGTTGGGGTGGAACATACATGAGTAAAGAATTGGGAGATTATGTAACCTTCGAAAAGAATTTCCTTGCCAAATATGCTACTGCTTCCAGATTAAGCCCAACCAAAACTATGTTTCCTCTTCCACAAGGACAGATCGAAACTATGGGTAACGATGAAAATGGTAAACCTTACTTGGTTCAACCAGAGCCTTGGAAATAATTAGTATTTAAAACATTTGAATCAAAGGGAGGATCTTCCTCCCTTTGATTTGCAATACAAACATTCGAAATGAGAAAATATTTTATTATAATCTGTATAATAGTATTATGTCTGAGTGCATGTACTCAGAAAAATGATTTTGAAAATTTTACCTACAAATTTAGTATGGAAAGTCCGGCAAATTTCAAAGCAGAATTTCAATTAAACGCAGATAGCACTTATAAAGTGAGTTTGATAAATTTTTTTTTCGACAATTTCGAAAGAACCAAGAAACCGCAATATAAGGAAGGAAAGCTTACGGAAGAGGAATATGATACATTTAAAAATCTACTTTTGAACAGTAAACTCGAAACCATGAAAGATTCATACGGATTTGATAATCCGACTAAAGAACAAAATATCGTTTATATTATCGAATTTCATCATTCCGGCAAAACCAAATATGTTTCAGTAAATGGACATACAAATTATAACTTTCCAAAAGATTTTCTTCAATTGATCGAATATACTACTCAATTTGTCAACCGTGATTAAGGTGAATGTCCTATTAATAAGCTTTTCGAATATGTTTTTTCAGGTATCATAAAATCAATAAGATATTCTCGTTTTCTTTTTTTTGTTAAGGTTGTCTTTTTTACAATTTTCTTATAAATCGTTGTTGATTAACAGTTATAAGTTAACTAAAAACGAATGAGTTTTTAACGGTTGACTCTGCACCTTCCTTTTTTGCATTTTATCCGAAAATCCGTACCTTTGATTGTTTTTTGGAATTAGAAAAATACAAGAAAAATTACTTTACCTAAAACATATGTCTTCTGAGGAAATATTGGACGATGAATTAAACGAAAAGGGTGAGATGAATAACGGTGACGAACAGGAAGAACTCGATTCATCGGCACATTCAAATACACCTGCCAAATTAGGCAACGACGCTCCAATGAGCTTGCCCAAGATGTATCAGGACTGGTTTCTCGATTATGCCTCATATGTTATTTTGGAACGTGCCGTTCCCCATATCGATGACGGATTGAAACCGGTGCAACGACGCATTCTGCATGCAATGAAACGCATGGATGACGGTCGCTACAACAAAGTAGCCAACATTATCGGAACAACTATGCAATATCATCCTCACGGGGATGCTTCCATAGGCGACGCTTTGGTACAACTCGGTCAAAAAGAATTGCTTATCGATTGTCAGGGAAACTGGGGTAATGTGCTAACGGGAGATGGAGCAGCTGCGCCTCGATATATTGAAGCCCGACTGTCGAAATTTGCCCTTGAAGTAGCTTTCAATTCAAAAACCACCGAATGGAAACCTTCGTATGACGGGCGAAACAAAGAACCAATAACCTTGCCGGTGAAATTTCCCCTTTTGCTCGCACAAGGAGCTGAAGGAATTGCCGTCGGTTTATCGTCGAAGATTTTGCCACACAACTTTAACGAATTGTGCGATGCATCGGTGGCTTATCTTGAAGGAAAAGAATTTAAACTTTATCCCGATTTTCAAACCGGCGGGCAAATCGACGTCGAAAAATATAACGATGGCGAGCGTGGGGGTTCGGTGAAAGTGCGTGCTACGATCAGCAAACTTGATAATAAAACGCTTGTCATTAAGGATATTCCTTTCGGGAGAACGACTTCTAGTGTGGTTGACTCTATCTTGAAAGCCAACGATAAGGGAAAAATCAAAATTAAAAAGGTGGACGATATTACCGCACAAAACGTGGAGATTCAGGTTCAACTGGCTCCCGGAGTTTCGTCGGACAAAACCATAGATGCCTTATATGCCTTTACCGATTGTGAAATCAGCATTTCGCCCAATTGCTGCGTCATCGATGAGGACAAGCCTCATTTTCTTACCGTAAGCGACGTTTTACGTCGATCGGTCGATCGTACGAAAGAGCTGTTGCAAAAAGAATTGGAAATCGATAAATCGGAAAAAGAGGAAGCGTTGCTTTTTGCTTCTCTCGAAAAAATATTTATAGAAGAACGCATTTATAAAGACAAGGAATTTGAAAATGCTCAACATATCGATGCTGCCGTTGCTCACATCGATAAGCGATTGGAACCGTTTAAACCTCAATTTATAAGAACTATCGTACGAGAGGATATTCTTCGATTGATGGAAATAAAAATGGGACGTATTCTCAAATTCAATTCCGACAAAGCCGATGAGCAAATTGCGCGATTGCGTGAAGAAATTGAGGAGATTGATCATAATCTCAACAACTTGATCGATTATACCATCGCTTGGTATCTGTCGTTGAAAGACAAATACGGGAAGAATTTTCCTCGAAAAACCGAAATTCGAAATTTCGAAAACATCGAGGCCGTGAAAGTTGCCGAAGCAAATGAAAAGCTCTATATCAATCGCGAAGAGGGATTTATCGGTACCGGTATGAAGAAGGACGAATTTGTATGTAACTGTTCGTATATCGACGATATAATTATTTTCTTCAAAGATGGAAAGTATAAAGTGGTGAAAGTGAGTGAAAAAATGTTCGTGGGAAAAGGAATACTTTATGCGAATGTTTTTAAGAAAAACGATACGCGCACAATCTATAATGTGGTATATCGCGACGGCAAAACGTCACCTCACTATATTAAACGTTTTTCGGTAACGGGTGTTACGCGTGATAAGGAATACGATCTTACCCGAGGAACATCGGGGTCACGCATTGCCTATTTCAGTGCAAACCCTAACGGCGAAGCCGAAACGATACGTGTGTATCTGAAGCCGAAGCCACGCATGCGAATTTTACAATTCGAAAAAGATTTCAGTGAAGTAGAAATAAAAAATCGACAAGCTATCGGCAATTTGCTCACCAAAGCTGAAGTACACCGCATACAGCTTAAGCAAAAAGGCATTTCAACACTCGGTGGGCGAAAGGTATGGTTCGATCCCGATGTGCTTCGCCTCAATTACGATGGTAGTGGCATTTATCTTGGAGAATTTCAAGGGGACGACAAGATCCTGGTTGTTACCAAAAATGGAGACTTTTCGGTCTGCAATTTCGACCTGAGCAATCATTTCCCTTCGAATTTGCTAAGGATTGAAAAATTTGACGAGCATAAAATCTGGACAGCAGCTCTTTATGATGCCGACCAAGGATTTGCTTATCTGAAACGTTTCACTTTTGAACCGACAGAAAAAACGCTCAACTTCATGGGAGAAAATCCCGAATCGAAACTTTTTTTGCTTACCGATACGGTTTATCCTCGTATTTTAGCTACTTTTGGAGGCCACGACTATTTTCGAGAACCATTGGAAATAGATGCTGAAGAATTTATCGGCGTAAAAAGCTATAAAGCCAAAGGCAAACGAATCTCGAATTTCGAAGTCGAAAAAGTCGAAGAACTCGAGCCAACCCGTTTCCCTGAACCGACGCCGACAGAAGAAACATCCACGAATGTGGAAATAGAGGAAGACGAAAACAACGAAGTATCGCCATCGGACATATTGGACGAGATAACCGGTCAAATGAAACTTTTTGATGATTAATTCAATGCAGAGGAAACTTTGTTTTTTAGCAACAATTGTATGGTTTTATACCACGGCCTCAGTACATTCGCAAGAATGTCGAGATTCGCTTTCGTTAAAATCAACAAACGAAGCAACATTATTCGGAATTGGTAAGTCGTTCCTCACGGATACCTACCTCTCTCCTCTTGAATACGAAGGAATGTCATTTTCATTGCTTCACGATCGATTAAACGGAAGCAAACTTTTCAAGGGAAGATTGTTGATGCAACAACAGTTTCAATTGCAAATAGCTACTACAAAAAATCCCACAAAAACCGCGTCATCGTACTATGGAAATATTTATTACGGAATCAACGGTTTTTATCCGTTAGTTCGAAAAGACAAATTCAGATTTTTTGCTGGTGGAGGAGCAATCGGTGAATTAGGCGGAATCTACAACGAACGCAATTCCAATAATCCGGGATCGCTCAAAGTTTCGGTCAATCTCGATGCAGCAGCAATGGCGATGTATCGTCTGAAGAATGTTACTTTTCGGTGGCAATTATCGACACCATTTTTAGGTATGTTTTTTTCGCCCGAGTATGGCCATTCCTATTATGAAATCTTTTCTCTTGGCAACGACAAGGGGACGGTTCACTTGGGATCGTTTCACAATCAACTTGCATTGCGCAACTATTTTACCATCGATTTTCCGGTCGGAAAGTTTACTATTCGTACAGGTTATTTGGGTAATTATTACAGAACGGATATTAACCATTTGACGACAAAAATATTATCTCACCAATTCGTTATAGGACTGGCCAATGAATCTCTGAATTTTGGCGGCAGCAAAATTAAAGAAAATCGGCATTGGTTGAAAAGCGTCTATTATGACGAAGAGATGCCTTGAATTGTAAAAATAATGAAATATAATTTTGATGAACTGATCGATCGACGCAACACAGCAAGTGTGAAAGTGGATGCACTCGAGAATTTATTCGGCAATGCCAATCTGATTCCACTTTGGGTTGCCGATATGGATTTTTTGTCGCCTCCTTGCATTACGGAAGCCTTAAAAAAGAGGGTAGAGCATGGCGTTTTCGGTTATACTTATGCTACCGATAAATATTATCAATCGATTATCGGATGGCTTGCCAGACGCCATTGTTGGAATGTGCAAAAAGATTGGATTACGTTTGTACCCGGAGTAGTGAAGGGGTTTGCTTTTGCCATTGACGAATTTACCCAAAAAGGTGATAAAATCATTATTCAACCACCTGTATATCATCCGTTCAGATTGGTCGGCAAAGGATTAGACAGGCAAATCGTTAACAATCCATTGCTTTTGGAAAATGGAAGGTATTACATCGATTTCGAGGGTCTTGAAAAGTTGGTTTCCGAAAACGATAGTAAAATGCTGATTTTGTCGAATCCTCATAATCCCGGTGGAAGAATGTGGACATTCGACGAATTATCTAAACTGTCAGATATTTGTTACGAGAACCATGTTCTCGTGATTTCGGATGAAATTCACGCCGATTTGGCACTCTGGAATAACAAACATATTCCTTATGCCACGGTTTCGCCCAAAGCTGCTCAAAATTGCATCACGCTGATGGCTCCAAGCAAAACCTTTAATATCGCCGGTATTGTCAGCTCGTTTGCCGTGATTGAAAATGAGCATATTCGAAAAAAATATTTGAGTTACCTTGAGCCTCGAGAACTCAATCAGGGTACAATTTTTGCGTACACCGCCGCTCAGGCTGCATACAATGGTGGCGAAGAGTGGTTGAACGAAATGTTGCGATACATCGAAGCCAACATTTTGTATATTTCTAATTTTATACACGAAAATATACCGGCAATAAAAGTCATAAAGCCTGATGCTTCGTTTTTGATATGGCTCGATTGTCGCGATTTGCACCTTTCGCAAAACGAACTCGAAAAGTTATTTATCGAAAAAGCTCATTTGGCACTCAATAGTGGAACATTGTTTGGATCAGAAGGCGCAGGATTTATGAGACTGAACGCAGGAACAGCACGGTCAGTCATCATAAAAGCCCTGAATAATTTAAAAAAAGCTGTAAATGGATAAACTTGTAGCAAAAGATTTTGTTATTTTGTATTGTATAGATAATTCAATAATTGAAATTAAAAGAAGAATGAAAATCGACACAAACAAATACGTCGTATTATCCTACGATTTAAATGTAGGGGAAGAAGGTGAAGAACTCGAATTGATGGAACGTGCAACAGCGGAACAACCGCTCGAATTTATTTTCGGGACTAATTCGATGCTTCCGGCCTTCGAAAAAAACCTGGAAGGTTTGGGCCAAGGCGATAATTTCCAATTCACACTCACTTCCGACGAAGCATATGGCGAGTACGACGAAAATAAAATCATCGAATTGCCCAAAAATATTTTTCAGGTCGATGGAAAAATCGATGAAGAAATGCTTTTTGAAGGAAATACGGTGCCGATGATGGATTCTGAAGGAAATCGGCTTACGGGTTCCATTGTAAGTATAGGCAACGATATTGTGGTCATGGATTTCAATCACCCTCTTGCCGGCGAAACCATGCATTTCAAGGGAACAGTTTTGAACGTACGCGATGCTTCGGCAGAAGAAATTGCCGCTTTGTTCTCGGGCGGAGGTTGTTCCTGCGGATCCGATAGTTGCGGATGCGGTGGTGAATCTGAAGGATGCGGATGCGGTTCATCGGAGTGTAACTGCTAACAAATTCATTGAAAATAAGTATGATAAAGGCAAAGAAAAACTCTTTGCCTTTATGTGCATACAGCTGATAATAGCTCGATAGATGAATACATTCGGAAATTTATTTAGATTGACATCATTTGGTGAATCGCACGGCGAAGCCGTTGGTGGAATTATCGACGGATGTCCTGCCGGTCTCGAACTCGACATGAATTTTATCCAAAACGAGCTCGATAGGCGTAAACCGGGTCAGTCGCGTATCACAACTCCACGAAAGGAATCGGATACAGTTGTTTTTCTTTCAGGAATATTTGATGGGAAAACCACCGGAACACCCATCGCTTTTATGGTGAAAAACGAAAATCAACATTCGTCCGATTACGAAAATCTGAAAGATGTATTTCGGCCTTCGCATGCCGACTTCACCTATTTTTCGAAATATGGAATTCGAGATCATCGCGGTGGAGGACGATCTTCGGCGCGCGAAACTATTGCTCGCGTTGTGGGCGGGGCAATAGCCAAACTGTTTCTCAAAAAATTAAATATCGATATCAAGGCATATACGTCACAAGTTGGCCATATCGCTCTCCAAAAAGATTATACACTATATGATCTTTCAAAAATCGAGGATACGGCGGTGCGATGCCCCGATCTCGAAAAAGCCGAAGAGATGATTGCACTGATCAATGAAGTAAAATCGAAAGGAGACACCATCGGAGGCATCATTACATGCGTAGTGAAAGGCACTCCCGTAGGATTGGGAGAACCTGTTTTTGGAAAACTCCATGCAGCGCTTGGATCGGCTATGCTCAGCATTAATGCGGTAAAAGGGTTCGAATACGGAATGGGATTCGATGTCAATCATCGTGGTTCGGAAGTGAACGATTCTTTTTTCAATGATCACGGCACAATTAGCACACGAACCAACAATTCGGGGGGAATTCAGGCCGGGATATCCAACGGTCAGGATATTTATTTTCGAGTTGCTTTCAAGCCGGTTTCAACTATCCTGATGCAACAAAACACGGTAGATATTTCTGGAAACGAAACCATTGTCAAAGCCCGGGGACGTCATGATGCATGTGTTTTGCCACGAGCCGTTCCCATTGTAGAGGCTATGGCGGCGTTGGTTATTATGGATTACTATTTACTGGCAAATGCGCGAAAAGTGTTTTGAATAGCGAAACAATTATTCTTCACCGGCTTTTTTCTGCAAGTAACGCAAAAGTGTTTCGCTTTTTTCTTTTTCCAGCTTCAGGCGTTCTCTTTCGAGCAAGAGTGACGATAGTTCACAGGATTGACTGATAGCTTCCTTTTCGTTTTTCGACAATGAAAAAGAGATTGTCTTACGGCCAATACATTGAATTGTGATCGGTTCGTTTTTATATACTGAAATAAAGTTGGATACTCCATTTTCATCATTACCTGTATATTTCACAATTTCATATCGTCCTTCAATTGTGTTGAAAGAATAATTCAAGCCGTCGGAAGTTACCGGCAGGGTTTCTGCATAACTTCCATCCGACAACGAAGCCCTAACTTGCCGATGTCCTATATTTTGTCCTACAACGATACTTTCAAGATAAATTTTACCATCTTCTGAAACACCTGATCGTAATGTGTGTCGAGTAAAAGATTGAGTAGAAGGAGTTAGTTTTGGAATATAATTACCAATTTCCTGATATTCAGGGTCTTTTTGAAGTGAAAATGCGAGTATCGTTTTCTCGATGGCTGCATTGGTAACTTGCAGCATCGAATCGCAATAAGCGATATTTCGTTGATTTTCGGAGGTACGAATTTGTTGCATCAACTTATGGCCTTCTTTAATTTCATCGAAAGCTTTAGGGAATTTTATCTTTATACTGTCAATCTGTAATTTAGCCGACTCGTAATTTCCTGATTGATAAAATTCGCGTGCGGCGGAAAGGTATGATTTGGCATCTTTTTGTTTCGACGAACATGAACCGAGAAAAAAAAGCGCGATGATCGGGTAAAAAATGTAAATAGTTTTGCTCATTGTTTACTAACCTCTATTTATCTCGTATATTTTATGCAAACTTACAAAATATCTTCATCCCGAAGTCGGAAATAAAGCTCATTTTGCGTATTTTTGCATTTCAAATAAAAATTCGACCGTTTATGGATATATCTCCTGAAGAGATACGATCACACATCGATAAAGATATTTTCAGATTGATATCGCAGACTGCCGACGAAATGCAGCTGGAATGCTACGTGATAGGAGGTTTTGTTCGCGATATTTTTCTGTATCGCACTTCCAAGGATATTGATTTTGTGGTTGTTGGAAGTGGGATTATGATTGCAGAGGCTGTTGCCAAAAAACTCGGAAAACGAGGTAAACTTTCAGTTTTTAAAAATTTTGGTACAGCTCAAATCAAATACAAAGATTTAGAGTTGGAATTCGTCGGTGCACGCAAGGAATCTTACACACACGATTCTCGAAAACCTATTGTAGAAAATGGCACACTTGAAGATGATTTGAAACGTCGTGATTTCACCATCAACACATTGGCAATTTGCTTAAATAAAAACAGGTTTGGCGAACTGCTGGACTATTTCGATGGTTTAAGCGATATCGAAAATCTGATTATCCGTACTCCTCTCGATCCGGACATCACCTTCAGCGACGATCCACTGCGCATGATGCGTGCCATACGATTTGCATCGCAATTGGGATTCGATATTTATCCGGACACTTTCGATGCTATTGCGAGAAATAAAGACCGGATTTCGATTGTTTCCGGCGAACGCATTGCAGATGAGCTCAATAAAATTATGCTTTCGCCAAAACCGTCCATCGGTTTTATTTTGCTTGAAAAAACGGGATTGCTCGATATAATTTTTCCGGAATTAACAGCATTAAAAGGTGCAGAAACGCGTGATGGAGTGGGACATAAAGACAATTTTTATCACACACTTGCCGTTCTCGACAATATTTCACTCCTTAGCGACAATTTGTGGCTTCGATGGGCAGCTTTGCTGCATGATATCGGCAAACCGGCAACAAAACGATGGGATAACAAATTGGGATGGACTTTTCATAACCATAATTACGTGGGTGAAAAAATGATTCCAAAAATTTTTCGAAGGCTCAAACTTCCGTTAAATGAAAAAATGAAATATGTGCAGAAAATGGTTTCGATGCACATGCGCCCCATGCAACTTGTGGAAGAGGAGGTTACCGATTCGGCAATTCGCAGACTTCTGTTTGATGCCGGCGACGATATCGATGATTTAATGACATTATGCGAAGCAGACATCACTTCGAAAAATCCCGAAAAGGTGAAAAGATTTACGGAAAATTTCAAATTAGTTCGTCGTAAACTCAAAGAAATCGAAGAAAAGGATCGAATCCGAAATTTTCAGCCGCCTGTGGACGGAAATGAAATCATGCGAGTTTTCGGACTGGGTGAATGTCGTGAAGTAGGAATACTGAAAACAGCCATCAAAGATGCAATTCTTGACGGAAAAATTCCCAACGAACATGATGCGGCTTTCGATTTCATGATCGAAAAGGCACGCGAAATGGGTTTATTTCCCGTAACTTGAAGTCAAAAATTAAAATTTAAAAATCACAAATAATTAAACATTTAAAAATCGAAGAGTCAAATGATTGAAGTCAATTCCATATTTTGGATTGGATTTATAATCCTTATTTTCTTACTATTAATTTTGGATATGTTTGCCTTCCACAAAAAAGGTGAAGCAGTGAATGTAAACAAAGCATTGAAAATAAGTCTATTTTGGATTGTTATTGCATTAGTTTTTAATGTTGGTGTGTATTTTGCTTTTGGAAAAGAAAGCGGAATAGAATTTTTTACGGCTTATCTTATCGAAAAATCGCTAAGTATCGACAACCTTTTTGTGTTCATTATTATTTTCTCGACATTTAAAATAGACCCTCGTTATCAGCATGATGTGCTTTTTTGGGGAATAATCGGAGCAATTGTTTTTAGGGCTATTTTTATATTTGCAGGCGTAGCTCTGATTGAACAATTTGGGTGGATCATGTATGTGTTCGGTGGATTTTTGGTTTTTACCGGTGCAAAAATGGCCATCGACCATTTACGTGAAGAAAATGGAATTGTTAAGCACGATGCGGACAAAAATAAATTTGCAGATTTCCTTGTTAGATTTATTCCGACGACTAATGATGTGTCCGAACCAAAATTCTTCAAACGAATTGATGGAAAACTTCTTGCAACACCATTCTTCATTGCAATGTTGGTTATCGAAATGACAGACGTGGTTTTTGCAATAGACTCGATACCTGCAGTTTTGTCGGTATCAACCAACACTTTCATTATCTATTCTTCGAATATTTTTGCAATTTTGGGATTACGTTCGCTTTACTTTGCTTTGCGTGGAGTCATGGATTATTTCTTTTACCTCAAATATGCATTGAGCCTTATTTTACTCTTTATAGGAGGAAAAATGATTCTAAATCATCATAGCGAAGTGGTTGAAAGTAATTTTCACATACCAAATGCAACTTCATTAATTATTATTGGTTCGATCATTTCGATTTCGATAATTGCCTCTATTATTCGAAGTAAGTCTCTGAAAGCAAAATTAGTCGAAGCAAAAGTAGATCGAAAAATAATAAATTGAATTATTTTTCCCAAAAGAGTCCGTTTGAATTCAATATTTTTAGTTACTTTGCATAATGTAGTATGAAATAGATTTCTTCGACTAACTCAAATAACTCAAAAGAAGAAAGAATCAATAAAATTCATGAGCAAGAAACAACGTATCAGTAAATCCGCATTCCTGAACGCAAAACTCACGTCCACTATTAGTATTACTTTGGTGCTTGTTTTATTGGGTTTTACCTTTCTTATTTTGTTTGTCGGTAAAGGATTGTCGAATTATGTCAAGGAAAAAATGAGTATAAACGTAATGCTTTCCGAAGACATTACCGATGCTCAAATTAACAATTTACGCCAACAATTGGATGGAATGCCTTTTGTCAAATCTTCCAGATTTATCAGTAAGGAGGAAGCGAAGGAACAATTAATAAAAGATCTGGGAGAAGATCCCGAAGAATTGCTCGGATACAATCCTGCTCAAGATTGTATCGAAATTTTTCTTCATTCGGAATATGCCAATAGTGACAGTTTGCAGATGATCAGTAAAAAACTCAAAGCTACAACCAACATTTCCGATTTGCTGTATCAACAAGACGTCATCGATTTAATTAATAACAATCTTTCGAAAATAACGACCATTTTATTAATTCTTTCGGCCATCTTGCTCTTTATTTCTATTGCTCTGATAAGAAATACAATACGCTTGAGCATATATTCCAAACGATTTATTATCAACACGATGAAACTTGTAGGAGCTACAGGCGGATTTATCCGCAAACCATTCGTTAGAAGTAATGCTTTGATGGGAATTTTTTCCGGCCTTTTAGCCAATTCAATAATTTTTGTCGGTTTATATTATTTTAATAAAGAATACGGTTCGCTTAGTTCGATACTTAATTGGACGGATTTGTCGATTGTTTTCGGTCTCGTTGTTGCGTTAGGTATTATTATTACATCTACAGCAGCCATTTTTGCGGTAAATAGATATTTAAGAATGAACACAGATAATTTGTTTTACATTTGATATAGATATTTATTGACAATTTGAAATTTAAGAACAAAATATATGTATAACACTAATTTTGCATTGGGTAAAAAAAATCTTATTATAATCGGTATTGCCGCAGTTATCATCTTGATTGGATTTATTTTGATGTCGGGTCCGGGTACAACGGTTGAAGAAGGATTCAATCCCGATATTTTTAGTCCCAGACGAATAAAGGTAGCACCAATTGTTTGCATGATAGGATTTGTCCTCATGATTTTTGGCATCATGAAGCCCTCGAAAAACAAAAAAGAAACTAACGAAAGCAATCAAAATCTTTGAATCCTTATTTATATCTGCCTGAATGAATTTTATCGAAGCAATAGTGGTAGCCGTAGTCGAGGGACTAACGGAATTTCTTCCCGTGTCTTCAACGGGACACATGATCATTACTCAAGCGTTATTGGGAATAGAGAGTACACCTTTTGTAAAAGCTTTTACCGTTATCATTCAGTTTGGTGCCATACTTTCGGTGGTTGTTCTTTACTGGAAACGTTTTTTTCATCTCAACCCGATCAGAATTTTTGACGATCAGGCGGTTAAAGGAATGAATAACTATAAAAAGTTAATAACATACACTCAACGATTTTTATACAAATTCGATTTTTACTGGAAACTTTTCATAGCCCTTGTTCCCGCCGGAATTATGGGATTGCTCTTTGGAGATCAGATTGATGCACTGCTCGAGAATGTATTTGTTGTAGCTCTAATGCTCGTTTTGGGCGGCATTGTCATGCTCTTTGTCGACAAATGGTTCAGCAAAACCGACGATAACCAGGAGATAACATGGAAACGAGCATTGAAAATTGGCTTTTTTCAATGTATTGCTATGATTCCCGGGGTTTCCCGATCGATGGCAACTATCGTCGGTGGGATGGCAACCAAACTTACTCGAAAAAATGCAGCGGAATTTTCTTTCTTTCTGGCTGTTCCGACGATGGCTGCGGCAACCGGATATACACTATATAAAATGATGAAAGATCCTATGAGTGCAATCCTACTCGGCAATAATTTGACAATGTTGATTGTCGGTAACATTGTTGCTTTCGTCGTAGCACTTGTTGCCATCAAATTTTTTATTGATTTTCTCACGAAACATGGTTTTAAGGCCTTTGGATATTATCGAATAATTGTAGGCTGTTTATTGCTTATTTTACTTGAAGCCGGAATTGTACAAAACATAATCTGATGGATTTTATAGAAGGCGAAGTTTTATACATCGACAAACCGTTGCATTGGAGTTCGTTTCGATTAGTGCGCGTTGTACGGGCCAAACTCTGTAGTAAATTAAAAATCAAAAAATTAAAAGTTGGACATGCCGGAACGCTTGATCCCCTGGCAACCGGAGTGATGATTGTTTGCACAGGGAAAAAGACTAAAGAAATAGATTCCCTTCAGGCTCAAACCAAAGAATACCTTGCTACAATTAAATTGGGTGCAACTACTCCTTCGTTTGATCTCGAAACGGAGGTAGATGCTATTTTCCCGACAGATCATCTGTCGCAGGAAAAAATAGAACAGGCATTAAAAAAATTCGTCGGGAAGATTGAACAAATTCCTCCTACATATTCTGCTTGCAAAGTAGATGGAAAAAGAGCTTACGAGTTTGCGAGAAAAAACGAAACTATTGAACTAAAACCCAAATTATTGGTTATAGACAAAATAGAGTTGATATGTTGCAACTTACCCGATATAACGATTCGTGTAGTTTGCAGCAAGGGCACCTATATAAGGGCATTAGCAAGAGATATCGGAATCGAACTTCAATGCGGAGGCCATCTTATAGCACTGACCAGAACAAGAGTTGGTGATATTACGCTTGATAAATGCTTAAAGGTGAATGAATTGGATGATTTTTTTGACAAAAATATTTACTGACAAATTAATAAAGCGAAAATATAAACAATAATGAAACTTTCTCAGTTTAAATTTAATCTTCCAGATGAACTTATTGCCAAATATCCGGCAAAATATCGTGATGAATCCCGATTGATGGTGCTTCACAAGCGTTCGGGAGAAATCGAACATCGCATTTTCAAAGAAATTCTGGAATATTTCAAAGAGAAAGACTTTTTTATCTTCAACGATACAAAGGTTTTTCCGGCTCGATTGTTTGGTAATAAGGAAAAAACGGGGGCTCAAATTGAAGTTTTTTTATTGCGTGAATTAAATCCAAATCAGCATTTATGGGATGTATTGGTAAATCCGGCACGCAAGATCAGAATCGGCAATAAACTTTATTTTGGTGAAAATGAAGAACTCGTGGCTGAGGTTATAGACAATACGACTTCGCGAGGAAGAACGTTAAGATTCTTATACGATGGACCTCATGAGGAATTCAAAAAACTGCTATTTTCGATTGGCGAGATGCCTATTCCCGAATACATGGGCAGACACGCCGATTCTGATGATGAGTCGAGATATCAGAATATCTTTGCTGCCAACGAAGGTGCTGTAGTTGCTCCGGCTGCCGGTCTTCATTTTAGCCGCGAGCTGATGAAGCGGATGGAAATAAAAGGTATCGATTATGGCTTTTTGACTTTGCATAACGGATTGGGAGCATATCGCGATATTGATGTCGAAGATTTAACCAAACATAAAATAGATTCGGAACAATTCAGCATATCGGAGGAACTTTGTGAACGCGTCAATAAGGCTTTCGACGAAGGACACAATATTTGTGCCGTAG
This sequence comes from Dysgonamonadaceae bacterium, assembly GCA_029975415.1. Classification (GTDB taxonomy): domain Bacteria; phylum Bacteroidota; class Bacteroidia; order Bacteroidales; family Dysgonomonadaceae; genus Seramator. The sequence continues at coordinate 31,250 of JARKPE010000007.1, forward strand.
GCACATCGGTACTACGGGCTCTCGAGACCACAGTTACCCCATCAGGACATTTAAAACCCAAAGAGGGTTGGACCAATAAATTTATATTCCCGCCCTACGAATTTGTCTTAACCAAATCCCTTGTAACCAATTTTCACATGCCATATTCAACATTGCTCATGATGACAACCGCTTTTGGAGGCTATGATCAGGTGATGAAAGCTTATCAGGTGGCCATTGACGAAAAATATCGCTTCGGGGCTTATGGCGATGCAATGCTGATAATCGATTAAATTGAGCATTCATGCTAAGAAGACTTTTTCTCGGCTTTGGTTCAAATTTGGGATGTAAAAAAGAGAATATTCTTAATGCATACGCTGAAATAGAAAAACGGATCGGGAAAATTATTTCTCGATCTGCTTTTTATATTACGAATCCGGAAGGATTCGAATCGGAAAACTATTTCTTAAATTCGGCTTGCGAAGTGGAATGTAAAATAGATATATATTCCGCATTCGCAGAGACTCAATTTATTGAAAAACAGATTGGAAGAACTTCAAAAAGCAAAAATGGAATATATTCCGATCGGATTATCGATATCGACATATTGCTTGCCGATGATTTAATTATCGATACTCCCGAATTAACTATTCCTCATCCACTTCTACATAAACGAAGATTTGTTTTGGAACCATTAGCCGAAATTGCACCTGATTATATTCACCCAATTTTTCATAAAACTATTCTTCAACTTTTGAGCGAACTTGATAAACAATGTACGACATAATTGTTTAGTCGAGTTTTGTTGTTATGCATGGCACAACTGAATATAATTTCGATAGAAGAGTCGCTTTAAAAAGCCAAATACTGAAATTTAATTTTGTTAAAAACCTGATTTTCATGTTATTTTTTTTTGCTCATTTTCGATAAATAAGACTTATTCAAGTGCACTCATTGATAAATTCGAAAAAAAGTTGCATTTTTGTATTTGTGTTCAAATTTATAGAATATGTCATTATTTGGATCGAATTACAAATTTCACACAGGCTATGCATTGAGTGGAGGAGGGGCAAAAGGCTTTGCACATTTAGGAACGTTGAACGTACTCGAATCAAAAGGATTAAAACCACAGATAATTGCTGGTACTAGTGCCGGCGCTTTGGCCGGGGTGTTTTATGCAGACGGTTTTCACCCGGATGAAATAGCCGATCTTTTTACAGGAAAAGAGTTTCGTGAGTTTATTGGTTTTTCTATGCCCAAACAGGGTCTCTTCAAAAGTTCAGGGTTATATCATTTTTTAAAGCATAACTTAAGATCTAAAACCTTCGAAGATTTAAAAATTCCATTTATAAGTGTTGTAACAGATTGGAAGCGTGCACGCACGGTAAATTTTTATCAAGGTGATAAATTAATAGAATCGGTTATTGCTTCTTGCTCAATTCCGGTATTTTTTCAACCACAATATATCGATGGAATTCCTTATGTTGATGGCGGACTATTCAAAAATCTTCCGGTGTCGGTTATCAGAGAACAGTGCAAGTATGTAATAGCCGTAAACGTCAATTCATTGATGCCTTATTGCGAGGATGCCGGAATAAAAAAAACGGTAGAACGTACATTCAATTTGATGTCGAACTCAAATACATTGATCGATAAAAAATTGTGTGATATTTTGATCGAAATGGAAGGGCTCGACAAATTCACAATATTTGATATCAATAGTTTAAAGGAAATTAAAAAAATCGGCTATGAAACGGCATTATCAAAAATGAATGAGTCCAAAAGCAAACATATTATCCATCGTTGTCTTCGTCATAAGGAATTAGAATCAAAAATAAATCGATGGATAAATAAGACCTCACCATTATGAAAAAAAAAATTTTTGTATATCAAATCCTTACACGTCTTTTTGGAAATAAAATAGACAGAAACATAAAAAACGGAGAGATTTGGGAAAATGGGTCGGGAAAATTCAACGACATCAGCGATAAAGTTTTGAAAAAACTTTTCGATTACGGATATACACATATTTGGTATATAGGAGTTTTGGCACATTCCACGGCAACTAATTACGAAAAATATGGCATTCCGCATCAATATCCTGAAATTGTGAAAGGCAAGGCCGGCTCGCCCTACGCCGTAAGAGATTATTATGATGTAGATCCTGACTTATCGGTAGATATCGATAAAAGGCTCGATGAATTTGATAGTTTAATAAATCGGACGCATAAAGCCGGCCTGAAAGTTATTATCGATTTTGTTCCAAATCATTTGGCAAGAAATTATCAATCAATTGCTAAACCACCCACTATTGACGATTTTGGTGCTAACGACGACAAAAGTCTGGCATTCCATCCTCAAAACAATTTTTATTATATCCCCGATCAAGCCTTAGATCTTAGCAGGATTAAGAGAAAAAATCAACCGATCAATTATACCGAATTTCCCGCAAAAGCTACAGGAAACGATTGTTTCACAAATTCGCCTTCGTTATACGATTGGTATGAAACTGTGAAACTCAATTATGGCGTTGATTACTTGAATGGACGAACATCATATTTTTCTCCCATTCCGGATACTTGGATAAAGATGCGAGACGTACTTTTGTTTTGGGCTTCGAGAAAGGTGGACGGATTCAGATGCGATATGGCTGAAATGGTTCCGCTACAATTTTGGAAATGGGTCATTCCTCAAATAAAATCCAAATATCTCAATATCATTTTTATAGCAGAAACATATAACCCTTCGGAATATCGCAACTATTTGGCAGATAATACTTTCGACTATTTATATGACAAAGTCGGACTTTATGATGTCCTGCGCGATGTGGCATCCGGTTATCGACCGGCATCCGATATCACTTTTTCGCTATATCAAGTTGGTGATATTCAACACCACATGATCAATTTCTTGGAAAATCACGATGAGCAACGCATCGCTTCCGATTACTTTTTGAAGGACGGTAAAAAAGGAAAAGCTGCCATGATTGTTACGTCATGCATTCATGTGAATCCGGTCATGGTTTATTTTGGTCAGGAATTGGGTGAACCCGGAATGGATGAAGAAGGGTTTAGTGGAAGGAACGGACGAACAAGTATTTATGATTATTGGTCGATTGACAAAATCAGAAGATGGAACAATAATGGGATGTGGAATAGTGAATTACTAACTAAAGATGAAATCGAACTTCAATCTTTTTATAAAAAACTCATATTGTTATGTAATCAACAAAACGCTCTTTCGGAGGGTCTGTTTTACGATTTGATGTCGGCCAATTACGAAAATCCAGGCTTTAATTCGATGAAGCAATATGCATTTGCTCGAAGTAACGGTAAAGATTTTTTGATTGTTGTGGCAAATTTTTCCGAAAAGGATGAAACAATCACATTATATACACCCGATGACGTATTTCGTTTTTTCGGCTTCAACATTCCGGGAAACTGCCAAGCTATGCCCTTACTGGCAGAGAATGAAGATAAATTTATTTTCAACTACTATTCACCCTTTAAAGTGAGACTTGGTGCCAACGAAGGTGAAATCTATAAAATTTCTTTTTTGTAAACGGTTTCTTTTGAATTTACTTTTTGTACTTTTGCATGCGAAAACCATTTCATTCATAAAACAATCTCACTAAAGAGAAAATCTGTTTTTATCAATTATAAAGACATGCAAGAAAGACCATTTAAAATTTTTTCGGGAACCAAATCCCGCTATTTTGCCGAAAAAGTTTGCAACAGCTTAGGTTGTCCACTTGGAAATATGATCATCGAGCATTTTGCCGATGGTGAATTTGCAATTTCTTACGAAGAATCGATTAGGGGGAAACAAGTTTTTCTTATTCAATCTACATTTCCCAATTCAGACAATTTGATGGAACTTTTGCTAATGATTGATGCGGCAAAGCGAGCTTCGGCAAAATCTATCGTCGCCGTCATTCCTTATTTTGGATGGGCACGTCAAGACCGTAAAGATAAACCTCGTGTTAGCATTGGAGCAAAACTTATTGCCGATGTATTGAGTGTTGCCGGAATCAACCGATTGATTACAATGGATTTGCATGCCGATCAAATTCAAGGTTTTTTTAATGTTCCGGTTGACCACCTTTATGCTTCAGGCGTGTTTTTAGAATACATTAAATCTCTCGATTTGGATAATTTGGTGATTGCCACGCCGGATGTTGGAGGAACCAAGCGTGCAAGCGCTTATGCCAAATTTTTGGGTTGCCCAATGGTGATTTGCTACAAACTCCGCAAAAAAGCAAACGAAATTTCGGATA
>JARKPE010000012.1 GCA_029975415.1 Dysgonamonadaceae bacterium
GGTCTCATTGACATTGATAATAAAGATTGCATCAGTCTTCAGGCAGTTCAAACGCCGGACAATCAAACTCCGGAAAACAATGATGTCAACCTGATCGATTGGTACCTTCCGGTACTTCGATCAATGAAGAATAAGCTCCAAAGTGTAAGTCGGTATGTAGTAGCTGATGCCTATTTCTCCAAAAGCAATTTTGCTGCCGGTTTAGAAGAAATGGACTTCCATCTTATTAGCCGTTTCCGAGCTGATGCCGTTTTATTTTATCCTACACTGGAGAAAGCAACAGGCAAAAGAGGCAGACCTAAACTCTACGACGGTAAGATTGATACGGCAAATCTTGATAAATCAAGAGCCGAGAAAATTGCCATCGATAATGGAGAGCTTTATACGCTGATTGCCTACTCTAAATCACTGAAGCAGATGGTACGACTTGCCGTTTGGTATCCAAAAGACGGAAAAAAACCCAAGCTGTTTTTCTCTACCGATCTTCAGATGAGTGGGGAAGATGTAATAGAATACTATCGCACCCGTTTTCAGATCGAATTTTGTTTCCGTGATGCCAAGTCTTTTACAGGACTTATGCAATCTCAGGCAAGGGATGTTTCAAAGCTTTCTTTCAACTTTAATGCATCTCTATCCACAGTAAACATAGCTAAGGTTTTAGCGAAAGAAAGAGGTATACCCTTTTCCATGGCATCGTGTAAGACAATGTTACACAATGCCTTTCTGCTTGAGCGATTTATTTGCATGTCCGGCATAAAGCCGAACAGAAGATTAAATGATAAACTTGTTAAAGAACTCATTGAGTTTGCTGCTATTGCGGCTTGACTCTTATACTAAATATTTAACGGACTATTGATATTAATGTTTCACAAAAAAAGCGTATGGAAGAAATTTGGCTAATTTTATTAACAAAACATCGCATTTGCGAATATGAAAGGTTGTGAACAAAAAGTGAAAAGTGAAAGGGTGATACCTTTATTGCCATAATGTCTTTATGGCTTCGAATTTTTTATTCAAAAAAACTGAAAGCCGAAAGCTATTTCGATTCATTTGTAATTCGCAATTTGATATTACCACTTCTAACTTCCAATTTCTTCACTTTTTATTTAAAAACTTTCGAGCCATTTACTCAGTTCAGACATAAACTGCTGTTTGTAGGCAAACGAATCACGATTTCCGAATCCGTGTCCACCTCTCGGATATAAAAGAAAAGTCAAGGGAACCTCATTCTTTTGCAGCGTCTCGGCGTATCGAAATCCGTTAGAAGGAGGAACGGTTTGGTCGTCGGCTGCAAAGATCAGAAACGCACGTGGTGTTTGGGCTGTCACCCGCTTTTCGTTTGAATAAAGATCGGTAATTTCCTGTGATGGATTATCTCCCAATAGATTCTTTCGAGAACCGGCATGCGTGAACGCCGGATCCATTGTAATGACAGGATAGAGCAGAATCTGAAAAACGGGCGATTCGGGAGCCGTTGTATGTGTGGCAAAAGTTGAAGCCAAATGACCTCCTGCCGACGAACCCATGATGCCGATATCCAATGGATCGACTTTCCACTCTGCAGCATGCTGTCTGACGAATGAGAAAGCCTCACGTACATCGGCAAACGGAATATCGGGATTGCCGTTCGGCATCCGATATTTGAGAACGGCAAAGGCAATGCCCTTACTCAGAAAAAAAGGAGCCCAATCGAATCCTTCGTGAAAGACAGCCAAATGCTGATAGCCTCCTCCCGGGAGAGCAATCACCATCCGTCCCGTCGCAATTGCGGAATCAGGCAGGTAAACGCGCAAAGACGGCGCTGCCATTCCCTGCAACAAATCACTTGTCATAGACGGTGCTTGAGCTACGGTGTTCATAGAGTATTCCGTGAAAGCCGGATGCCATTTTATAGCATGCAGAATGGCTTTGCCCCAAAATTCGCCTAATCGGCATGTTCCGTCAAAATTGGGATGAAGATAGAATGTTCCCGAATTCCCGTTTTCGGCGATAAACAGTTTAGTATTGTTTTCGAAATAGTTAAAAGCGGCGGTATCACCCAAAAAAACCTGTCCCGGAAAAGTTTTCTTATAATGATCTTCGAGTTTTCCCAGTTCTGGAAAGTACGATTTCAGTACATCGAGCCCTTCCTGCAGGTAAGTCGAATTGTTGTGTGTGGTTGGACTGTACCATAACGGCCGGTTGAGAACAACCTTACAGTTGGGATACAATCGCAACAATTCATCTACAATCGCTTTCATATTGGTGAAATATTGTTGTGGTTGCAAGCGCGATTTGGCAGTTCCGCGCAAAGCACTGTCATTTGTTCCCAGCATGATCGAAAAAACGAGCGCACCCTCGTTTTTTGTCAATTCGTCGGCAGTAGCCGTCACTTTTGGAAAATAGGTGTTGGATGCAGGCAAAAAATCGACTGTCGTTTTACCACTAACCCCACAATTGCGGAAAGCTATCGTTCCGATATTTTGTTTTTCGAGCCACGAAGCCGCTTGAGCCGGCGGAGATTGCAGTTGTGGATCATCCAATTGAACTCCCTGTGTGATGCTATTGCCAATAAAAATTATATTCAATTGTTGCGAAAAAGCAAATAAAGCAATACTTAAAAAAAGGGCTAAAACGAGAATAGATTGTTTCATTGAATGGGTTTGTTTTAAGATTTACTGTTTTTGTTTTTGTAAAGTAAACATTTTCTTTTCGAATATTCACGAATTTTTTCAATTTTAGAAAAGATTTTTGCAAAAAACAGTCTAAACGCATGAGATAATTGGACGAAGCTGTATCTTAACAAATTCGTATCATTTTCGTAACAGAGCCGCAACAACAGATTGCTAACTTTGCAATGGACAAAAATTGCTGTTATCTACCGACAATTGACGGACAAATAGCAATCAATTGCGCCATATAAAATAAAAATATATTATATTTGTATGCGTGAATTATTGGAAATAAAGCACAAACGGAATTCTTCGAAATCGGCTATGATCAAACAGCGAATTTTAGTGGTGGATGACGAAAAGGATATATGCGACATCCTCCAATTCAACCTCGAAAACGATGGATACAGAGTTGACGTAGCTTATTCGGGAGAAGAAGCGTTGGATAAACTCGATCCGCAGCACAGCCTCATCATCCTCGACGTAATGATGGGTGGCATCTCGGGATTCACAGTTGCAGAGACCATCCGAAAATCGAACAATTCCATTCCGATCATATTTTTAACAGCCAAGAATTCCGAGAATGATGTTCTGGCGGGATTTTCCGTAGGTGGCGACGATTATTTGCCTAAACCTTTTTCGGTGAAAGAATTGCTGGCCCGTGTGAAGGCAATTCTGAAACGAAGCAACACGAAAATGAACAACGTCAGAAAATGGGAAATAGACGATCTGGTTATAGATGCCGATTTCAATCGGGTTACCATTCACGGCGAAGAAATTGCACTTACAAAAAAAGAGTTCGAAATATTGGTACTATTGGCTCAGTCGGCGCCACAAATGCTTACGCGTTCCGAAATTCTGAATCGGGTATGGAGTGACGACGAATTCGTGCTCGATCGTACGGTAGATGTGCACATCACACGGCTCAGAAAAAAGTTGGGTGAGTATTCCACCATCATTGTCAATCGTTCAGGATTTGGATATTACCTCAACTTGGAAGCAAAAAGCGAATCATGAAATTTAGTTTGTCATATCGACGAAAAATATTCCTTTATTTTTCCGCAATCATATTCGTTTTCACCGTCGGTATTGTTTTTTTTGAACAGCAACAAATCAAACGTGAACGGCACAACAGCTTGCAAAGCCGCTTGAATATTTATGCCGAAACTATCCACACCTATATCAACGACAACAACTTGTTAGAGACAGACAGTTTGGGTGCAATCGACAGGATTTCGCTTTATTTCCCCGATGATGTTCGCATAAGTATTATCGACTCGCTTGGCAAAGTATTGTATGACAACAGAGTAAATACCGAAACAATGGAGAACCATCTTCATCGTCCCGAAGTGCAGGAAGCGGCTTCTCGGGGATCGGGGAGCAATATACGCATTTCGGCAAGCAACGAAGTGGAATATCTTTATTATGCCCGTAAATTCGGTGATGGATATTATGTGAGGATAGCCATGCCATACGATTTGAAGTTGCAATCGTTTTTGGATGCCCGCAACAGTTTTATCTATTTCATCATTCTGTTTTTTCTGGTTTGCGTGGTCTTGATGAATTATTTTGCAAATCAGTTTACCAAATCCATTCAGCAATTGCGAAACTTTTCTCAACAGTTGAAAGCGGGAGGCAATCCCGACATTTTCTTCAATGAATTTCCCGACGACGAGGTAGGCGCCATTAGTGCCGATATAGTGGAAAATTATAAACTTTTACAGGAAAATCGCAAACAGTTGTCCACCGAACGTGAAAAATTGCTTCAGCATTTTCACTTTTCGGAAGAGGGTATCGCCATTTTTTCCAAGGATCGTTCGAAGATCTATGCCAATTCTCATTTTCTCCAATATCTCAATCTGATTGTCGATCGGGCCACCCTTCGGGAGGAAGTCGTGTTTACAGATCCCGCTTTTGCCGAGATACAGTATTTTTTGGATCATCACCCCGAAAAAGAAAATATTTTTACGACTCGAATTAAAAAAAACGGTAAGCGATTCAATGTAAGAGTTATAATTTTCGACGACGAAAGTTTTGAACTCTACATCGGCGATATTACCAAACAGGAAAAAACACGTCTTCTGAAACAGGAAATGACCAACAATATCGCTCATGAGTTGCGAACGCCGGTTACGAGCATTCGCGGCTATCTGGAAACCATTTTGAATCTTGACGAAGAAGATGACTCGCGCAGAAACATTTTTTTGGAAAGAGCTTATGCTCAAACCATTCGATTGTCGGAATTGATACAAGATATCAGCATGTTGACAAAGATTGAAGACGCTCCGGACAGGTTTGCTCGCGAAGAGGTGAAAATGAAAGAACTGCTCGAAGAGTTGAAATCGGACGTAGAAGATAAACTCATCAAAAAGAACGATACCTTTACCGTAGAGGTAGATGATCGAATTTGTGTAACAGGCAGCAGGACATTGTTGTACACTATCTTTAGGAATCTGATAGAAAATTCGTTGAACTATGCCGGCAACGGGGTTGAAATATCCGTCAGATGCTATGCCGACACCGACGATACGCTGTTCTTCGAATTTTACGATACCGGTCCGGGTGTGGAAGACAAACACTTGGTGCGCATATTCGAGCGATTTTATCGGGTGAACGAAGGCCGCACACGAAATACTAGCGGCGGTTCGGGCTTAGGACTTGCCATCGTGAAAAATGCGATATTGTTTCATCATGGCAGCATTGTGGCTAAAAACAGACCTGGGGGTGGTTTATCGTTTTTGATCACATTGCCAAAAACAAAATCCGAATAGCTTTCGGGAAAAAGCGAACACATTTTTTTCATTCTAAGCATTGGCATTTAATATTTTCAAATTCCGCGTTCGTTTTGAATCGGAATGGTTATCTTTGTTTATACAATCACAAACCTGTAAATTAATCGACAAATGAAATATGTAGGAGCACACGTAAGCGCTTCGGGTGGTGTGGAAAATGCACCTTTGAATGCACACAAAATTGGAGCCAAAGCCTTTGCTTTTTTCACAAAAAATCAGCGACAGTGGGTTGCTGCACCTTACTCCGAAAAAAATATCGACCTCTTTAAGGAACGTTGTCAATCGTTGGGCTATTCGCCCGATCAGATTCTTCCACATGATAGTTACCTGATAAACCTCGGTCACCCTCAAAAAGAAGGACTGGAACAATCGCGAAACGCATTTTTCGACGAAATGAAACGTTGTGAACAATTGGGTTTAAACCGTTTTAATTTCCATCCGGGCAGTCATCTCAACCAAATTTCGATTGACGAATGTCTCAATCGCATTGCCGAGTCCGTTAACCTGGCTCTCGATAAAACGAGCGGCGTTGCGGCCGTCATCGAAAACACAGCCGGACAAGGCACAAACCTCGGACACACATTCGAGCAGATTGCACAAATCATCGATAAGGTTGAAGATAAAAGCCGTGTGGGAGTTTGTATAGACACCGCTCACACTCTGGCCTCAGGATACGAAATACGCACAAGAGAAACGTTCGACGAAACATTTTTGAAATTCGACCGAGTTGTAGGACTTCATTATCTGAAAGGGATGCATATCAACGATTCGAAAAAAGAACTCGCTTCGCGTGTTGATCGCCACGACAGCATTGGCAAAGGCGTGATGAATATGGACATATTTTCGTTCATCATGAATGATTCCCGCTTCGACAATATGCCACTTATCCTCGAAACACCCGACGAATCGTTATGGCCGGAAGAAATCACAACTTTGTACTCACTTATTTCTCGATAAATCAGACTTATGACGATGTACTATGTCATGCCTGTTGTCTTCCTGCTGGGCATTGTGGCCATTGCGCTCGAAGACAAGATAAAAGTTAACAAATCGGCCAGCGCGATTTTGATGTGTGTAATCTTGTGGGGGATATTGATGTTTAACTCACAATCCATTTTGTTTGAGAGAGGAAATCCTGCATTTTTACAATTTATTCAAAACAATCATTTACAGAACATTCCGCTTAAAGAACAGCTAACGCGCTTTTTAATGGATCATGCTTTTGTCTCGCATCTGGGAGATGTTTCCGAAACGTTGTTTTTTGTAATGTGCTCTATGTTGATCGTCAGCATAGTCGATAGGCATGGAGGATTTGCTGCGGTAGCTAAGTATCTTAAAACGGAAAACAAACGAAAACTGTTGTGGTATATAGGTTTTTCGTCGTTTTTCTTCTCCGCCCTGTTGGATAATCTGGCAGCAGCTATTGTTCTTATAGCCATTCTTCACAAACTGGTGCCCGATCATACCGACAGAATGAAATATGCATCAATGATCGTTATTTCGGCCAATGCCGGCGGATCGTGGTCTCCAATTGGCGACGTAACTACACTTCTGCTTTGGACCGGAGGAAATATCGGAGCATGGCATCAAATTACACACGTTTTTGTTCCCGCTCTTGTCAATCTGTTAGTACCCATAACGATAGCTCATTTCTGGTTGTTTGAAAAAGGTTCTAAATTGCGCGTTTCGAGCACATTGACTCCTGAAGACGAATACATTAAAATGATTCCCGTGAAATCACGAGAAATCATCTTCTGGATAGGATTTTTATCACTTGCTTTTGTTCCAGTTTTTCAATCGATCACACATCTGCCTGCGTTTATGTGTGTGCTGCTGGGATTGGTTTTTTTGTGGATATACACAGATGCCATGTACGGAAATCTACATCAAATTGACGATGAAGACAAATTAAGTATCTCCCGATTATTTAAAACGGTAGATATGCCCACAATCTTCTTCTTTCTGGGAATTCTGATGTCGGTAGCCGCCCTCGAAACCGGAGGTCAATTGGGCTTGTTCGCAAATATTCTGAGCACGAATATACAAGAACCTTATTTGATCAGTTTCCTGATAGGAATGATTTCTTCAGTAGTAGATAATGTCGCATTGGTCGCTGCCACGATGGGCATGTATCCGGTAGTAGAAGCCGCATCTGCCATAACTCCCGATTTGCTGGCCTTTATAGCCGACGGAGGCTTTTGGACGTTTCTGGCCTATTGCGCTGTCACAGGCGGCAGCATTCTAATCATCGGATCGGCAACAGGCGTTACCGTGATGGGAATGGAGAAAATAAGCTTCGGGTATTATCTAAAACGTTTTACGCCCCTTGCTCTGATTGGCTACATTGCAGGCGCAGCAACTTTTCTTATATTTGGGTAGGAAACGTAACATCTTTTGGAATATTCAGGAGGCTTTCGAACAAATTATTACTAAATTACTTTCCCGATTCGAAAATTTCACATACCTTTGCACCCGCAAATACAATCATGTAAATGCAAACCAATAATAAAGTACTACTAAATGGCAACAAAATTACGTTTACAAAGACGCGGGCGCAAACATTATGCGTTCTATCAAATCGTTGTTGCAGATAGCAGGGCTCCACGAGATGGAAAGTATATTGAAAGGATAGGTTCTTACAACCCGAACACTAATCCTGCTACTATCACTTTAGATTTCGACAGGGCTTTGTATTGGCTGCAAGTAGGTGCCCAACCCACCGATACCGTTCGTAACATTCTTTCGGACGAAGGAGTTCTGATGAAAAAACACTTGTTGGGAGGTGTTAAAAAAGGCGCTTTCACGCTTGAAGAAGCTGAAAAACGTTTTGAGGATTGGAAAAACAAGAAGCTTCAAACTACGCACTCGCAGAAGAGCAAAATAGAAGAACAGCAACGAGCTGACGAAAAATCTCGTCTCGAGGCCGAAATTGAGGTGAACAAAGCAAAGGCCAAAGAAGTAGCGAAGAAAAAGGCCGAACAGGAGGCTGCTAACGCTCCTGCTGAAGAGCCAGCAACTGAAGAACCCACAGCTAAAATTGAAGAGCCGACAACTGGAGCAGAAGAACCCAAAGCTGAAGAACCTGCTAAAGAAGAATCTGCCGAATAAAGTTCTATAATTTATATACTCATAAAACCCTGCCCTTTTGTGGTGGGGTTTTTTTATAACCTTTGGCGTAGTATTTGATTTTGAAAAAGACTTTGTACTCATTTTCTGATATTTTATCGTAAATTTGACATTCAAATTAAACATGTCATGAAAAAAGTAAGATTTTTTGTTCTCTTCTTTAGTCTATTTTTTTCGTTTTCTGTTTTTTCGCAAGGGAAATCGTCCGTTAATTGGGTCGATTTTGTCAATCCCTACATGGGCAATATCAGTCATCTGCTGGTGCCAACCTATCCCACTGTGCATTTGCCCAACAGCATGATGCGCGTTTATCCCAATCGAGCCGATTATACCGGCGATTTGTTGAATGGCTTGCCTATCCTGGTAACAACTCATCGAGGGGCATCTGCATTTAGCATCAGCCCTTTTCAAGGGGACGAATCGGAAATAAAGCCCGTGATTGCTTATAGTTACGACCTCGAAAAAATAAAGCCGTACGAGTATTCGGTTTATTTGGACGAACAACAAATCGATGTTAAATATGCGGTGTCTCATCAATCTGCTATCTATCAATTCGATTTCCAACGCAATAAGCCTTCGTCCCTGATCGTGAGTTCGAAAGATGGAGGCTTGAAATGGGATGGCAAAGCCGTTTCAGGTTATGAAGAAATATCGAATAATACTAAAGTTTTTCTTTACCTGGAGCCCGATATTGTGCCTCAGCAAGTGGGTAATGCCGGAAATTCGAATAAGGATGTCTGCATTGTTTTGCATTATCCGGATACGACTAAGTCGATTAGGGTTAGATATGGTATTTCGTTTATTGATGCCGACCAGGCAAAGAAAAATCTGAATCGTGAAATCACCGATTTCAATCTATCGGCTATTGCCGAAAAAGGTCGAAAAATATGGAACGAGGCACTTGGCAAAATACAAGTGTCCGGTGGATCGTATGACGATAAGGTGGTTTTTTATACTTCTTTGTACAGAGTTTACGAGCGTCCGGTTTGCATTTCGGAAGATGGTCGTTATTTCAGTGCTTTCGACGGTAAAGTGCACAACGACGAGGGCGTTCCTTTCTTTACCGACGATTGGATTTGGGACACCTATCGTGCCGCTCACCCTTTGCGTGTGCTCATCGATCCGCAAACCGAAAGTTATATTTTGTATTCGTTTTTGCGCATGTCGGAACAGATGCCCAATTTTTGGTGGCCAACTTTTCCTCAGGTTACGGGCGATGCGCGTCTCATGAATTCCAATCACGGAGTTGCCACTGTCCTTGATGCATATCGAAAGGGTGTGCCAAATATCGATTTGAAAAAGATATATCCGGCAACACGCAATGCCATCATGGAAAAAACGTTAGCACCTTGGTCGGCAAAACCTGCCGGAGAACTCGATCGGTTTTACCACGAACACGGCTATATACCTGCTTTGAAGGAGGGCGAGAAGGAAACCTTTCCCGAAGTTCATGCTTTCGAAAAACGTCAGGCTGTTGCCGTTACTCTCGGAACGTCTTACGATGAATGGTGTCTGGCTCAGATTGCCAAAGAAATTGGGAACGAAGCCGATTATCGTTATTTCATCGATAAATCGTACAACTATCGTAATTTGTATAATCCTGCAACCGGCTTTTTCCATCCAAAGGATAAGAATGGGAATTTTATCGAACCGTTCGATTATAAGTTTTCGGGAGGAATGGGTGCTCGTGAATATTACGATGAAAACAACGGTTGGACCTATCGTTGGGATGTTCAGCATAATGTGGCCGATCTCATTCAGTTGATGGGAGGCAGAGAACAGTTTGTACGAAACCTCGATCAAACATTTCGTGAACCTCTCGGCAAAAGTAAATATGAATTTTATGCTCAGCTTCCCGATCAAACCGGAAATGTAGGCCAATTTTCTATGGCTAACGAGCCTTCGCTTCATATTCCTTATCTTTATAATTATGCAGGGCAGCCTTGGAAAACGCAGAAACGAATCCGACAATTGATTCACGAATGGTTCAGAAATGATTTGATGGGTGTTCCGGGTGATGAAGATGGAGGCGGTATGTCGGCATTTGTCGTTTTTTCGCAAATGGGCTTTTATCCTGTTACTCCTGGCGTTCCGGCTTATAACATCGGTAGTCCCTTTTTCGAGTCGATTACCTTGAAACTTGCCAATGGCAAGGACTTGAAAATTATTGCCCACAATTGCAATAAAGAAAACAAATATATCCGGTCGGCGACTTTAAACGGCAAAATCTGGACAAAGCCCTGGTTTAGCCACGATGATATTAAGAATGGAGGAGTTCTCGAATTGAATATGAGCAACAGAGCAAACCTCACTTGGGGAAGCGCACCACAGGATGCCCCTCCGTCGCAGGATAATTTCAACAATCCATCAACAAACCGGTAAAAAAATGAGAAGTGTTTTTCGCGTATTTTTTTGTTTTCTGTTTTTAGGTACAATTCAAATGTCGGCACAACAAAAAATCATCGATTATGTCAATCCGATGGCCGGGACAAAAAGCATGGGGCATACCTTCCCCGGTGCTTGTGCACCTTTCGGATTGGTTCAACTCAGTCCCGATACGGAGGAAGTTCCTCATAATATTGATGGCCAGTATCAACCCGATGCTTACCGTTATTGTGCCGGATATCAATATGACGATAAAACCATTGTTGGATTCAGTCATACCCATTTCAACGGGACAGGTCATTCCGATTTGGGCGATATTCTGATTATGCCTACTGTAGGTGACATTCAACTTGATATGGGTACTGCCGAGCATCCCGAAAATGGCTATCGATCGCGTTTCAGTCATGATCGGGAAAAAGCTGAAGCAGGATATTATTCTGTTGTTCTCGAAGATAATGATATTCTTGCCGAATTCACCGCTACCGAGAGAGTAGGTGTGCATCGATACACATTTCCCCAAGGAATTCGCATCGGGCATATCATTCTCGACTTGGAATACGGCATTTACAATTATGATGGTAAGGTGTTGATGGCAAATCTTCGGGTCGAAGACAATCATACGCTCACCGGCTATCGCATTACCCGAGGATGGTCTCGCATGAATTATACACATTTTGCCATTAAATTTTCCAAACCCATTACCAATTATGGCTGTCGAAACAACGAGAAAGTGCTGTATAATGGATTCTGGCGAAAATTTGATATGACGCATAATTTTCCCGAAATGTTTGGAAGAAATTTAGTCGCCTATTTCGATTTCGATTTTTCCGACGGAAAGCCGCTCGAAATACAGGTTGTTCTTTCTCCGGTGGATTGTCTGGGCGCTATGAAAAATCTTGAAGCCGAGACATCGGGAAAGTCATTTGACGATATTCGCCTACAAACGCAACAAAAATGGGAAAAAGAGCTTGGCTGCATTCAAATGGATGGCGACCAGGACACAAAGGCTGTTTTTTATACTGCTCTCTATCATACCATGATTAATCCTTCAGTTTATCAGGATGTGGATGGTCGTTATCGTGGAATCGATCACAATATCCATCAAGCCGAAAAAGGTCGAACTAATTATACCGTATTTTCTGTATGGGACACTTTTCGCGCCGAACATCCCCTGATGAACCTGCTGAAGCCTTCACGTGGAGAACAGTTTGCCAATTCCATGCTCGATCATTATCTACAAAGCGTTCATCATGCATTGCCTGTGTGGTCGCACATGGGAAACGAAAACTGGTGCATGATCGGTTATCATTCGGTGTCGGTACTCGCGGATGCTGTAGCAAAAGGCTTGAATATCGATAAGAATTTGGCACTTGAGGCATGCGTCAGCAGTTCGAGTGTGAATTATTATGACGGAATCGACCAATATCGCGAACGCGGTTATGTGCCTTTGGAACGTAGCGCTTCAGCTGCATCCATTACGATGGAATACAGTTATGACGATTGGGCGATTGATCAGCTGGCAAAAAGATTGAATCGTTCCGATATAGAAAATCAATACGCAAAGCGTGCTCTCAATTATCGAAATGTATTCGATCGTTCACTCGGTTTTGCCCGCCCTAAGCTTGCCGATGGATCGTTTAAAAAGGATTTTGATTTGCTCGATACACATGGACAGGGTTTCATCGAGGGAAATTCGTGGAATTATTCATTTTTTGTGCCGCACGATGTTTACGGACTCATTCGCGAAATGGGAGGCGAAAAGCAATTCGTGCGTCGATTGGATTCCTTATTTACAATGAAATTGCCTGCCAAATATTTTGAAAACACTGAGGATATCAGCGAAGAAGGGTTGATGGGGAATTATGTACACGGCAACGAACCGAGCCACCATGTGGCTTATCTCTATAAGTGGACTGATGAACCCTGGAAATCGGAATATCGGCTGCATCAGATTATGAAACAGATGTATAAAAACAAAATCGATGGATTGTCGGGAAATGATGACTGTGGACAGATGTCGGCCTGGTATGTTTTTTCGGCATTAGGTTTTTATCCGGTTTGCCCAGGTTCCGATCAATATGTTTTGGGAGCTCCTCTCGTAAAGGAAGCGACCATCAATCTCGAAAATGGAAAAACGTTTACGGTGAAATCCGTTGATTTGTCCGATAGAAATGTGTATGTGAAATCGATAAAGCTGAATGGAAAACCCTATAAAAAATCATTCCTAACGCATACTGATATTGTCAATGGAGGCGAGTTGATTTTCGAAATGGATGCTCGACCCGTAAAGCAGTCGGCAACATACGAAAAACCTTATTCATTCACAAAATAAAATTATTCCGATGAAAAAATATTATATCGTTGCAGCTATTATTCTTTTGCCATTTTTATTTTCGTGCAATTCGGAGAAAACGATTACTAAAGCCCGTCACGATTCTTCTTGGAGCAATTTCAATTATCCCGAAATAAATTTTGTGAACAAAGCGGAAGGCACAGAGGGGTGGAACATTTATCACCGCATCGTACCAGACCCTCAGGCACTTATTCGCGAAAGTATTTTAGGCGTTGTAAAAACGCTTTATTGGAGCTCCAAGGATAGTATTCCTGCTGTTCGAAAGATCAATTATACCTTTGAGAATATCGAGGGTATTTCGGCTAAAGGTGGAAGTGTACCTGAAATAAGTATTTTCTACAGTTCACAATGGGTGGAAAAATCTGCTAAAACAGGAGGAGACGAAAAAGTGCTTTACGAAACAAAAGGAGTCCTTTATCACGAACTTACACATGGATTCCAACTTGAACCGCAAGGCATTGGAAATTACGGCAACAGCAAAGTGTTTTGGGCATTTATCGAAGGCATGGCGGATGCGGTACGCGCGCATAATCATTTTTTCCCGATTACGAATCGCAAACCCGGTGGGAATTGGCTTGATGGTTACCAAACTACCGGTTTTTTCCTTGACTGGCTGACGACGAAAGATGCAGATTTTCTCCGAAAATTCAATCGATCTACCCTCGAAGTCGTTCCATGGAGTTTTGATGGCGGCATTAAATATGCCTTGGGTAAAACCTTCTCGGTAGAGGCGCTTTGGAAAGAATATCAGGAATATTTGAATAGTAAATAATTGAAACATGAATCCACTTTAATAACTCTTATTTATCGAAAATGAGCAAAAAGATATATTGAAAATTGGAATATTATAAAATTAATTTTTAGCATTCTGGACTTTATAAAGAAGACCCACCATTATTTTATCAGTTATATAGAAGCACGGGATTAGAAAGACTCACTATGCTTAACTCAATATTACGATATCTTTTGTTAAATATTTTTTGAAATAGAAAATAATTAATTATTTTTGCCTCATA
>JARKPE010000021.1 GCA_029975415.1 Dysgonamonadaceae bacterium
GGAACGACTGATGATTTGCAAGGACCTGCCGTTTTTTTGGCATCCGATGCTTCCAACTTTGTGAACGGACACGTGCTTTACGTTGATGGTGGAATTCTGGCTTATATTGGAAAACAACCTTAATAGGAAAATGAAAAAATATTTATTGCTTTTTCTGCTTTCTGTAGTTGTTGCAGCATGTTCTTCTGCACAAAAGGAAGTTGTATTGATTGTCAGCAATCCGATGGATATCGATCGTTTTAACGAAATAGCCGAGATACAGTGGCCCAGTATTCAGCAACGCTTATCTTTGTCGGATGAAGATCAGATCATAGTTCTCGACAGTAACAAACGGCAAGTGCCTTACCAGATTCTTACTGAAGGAAGCGAACAAAAAACAAAACTGATCTTTCTTGCATCGGTTTCGGCTAATGGGCGTTCATCTTATACAGTAGTCAAAGGAAAGCCGAATACCTTCACTCCGCTCGTTTATGGCAGATTAGTACCTGAGCGCAAAGACGATTTCGCATGGGAAAACAACAGAGTTGCTTTTCGTATCTATGGGCCTGCATTAGAAGCCACAGGCGAGATTAGTAACGGAATGGATTTTTGGGCAAAAAAAACCGATTCACTAGTTATCGATAAATGGTACAAAAACGATTTGGCCGGCATTGCCTCTTACCACGACGATCCTGGCGAAGGTCTCGATTTCTACAAGGTCGGGCGAACGTTGGGCCTGGGAATGACAGCTCCGATGGATCATGATACCCTTTGTCTAGGTCATAACTTCATCAAAGCAGAGATTCTTGACCAAGGACCGCTTCGTTTCACTTTTCGATTGTCCTACAAACCTTATCCTGTAGGCCATAAACTTGTGAACGAAACGCGTATCATATCACTCGATGCATTTAGTTACCTTAATTCGATTACAAACATTTTCGAAATAGACACAACATCTTTTACGATCGCTTCCGGTATTGTGATGCCTGACGAAAACCCCGAAAGAGTATCGTTCGATCCTCAAACCGGATGGATGGCTTATGCTGCGCCGGAAGACAGTGTTAACGGAACTGTTTTCGCAGGAGTTATCAATCCCGATGGGTTTTCGGAAGTTAAAATCTCTCAGGGTCATTTATTAGGACTGTTTCTTTATACCGTTGGCAATTCTTTTTCATACTACGCTGGCGGAGGATGGAGCAAAGCAGGATTTGCGAATATGGATGAATGGGTAAAATATTTACAGATACAAAGAAGCAAATTTATCAATCCTCTTCGAATTAATATCGAATAATCCAATCTTGAATTAATAATACAAAACTGTTTGTTTATGAAAAAAGTGGTAACCTTTGGCGAAATTATGCTCAGATTGGCTACTCCTGGATATCTGAGATTTTTGCAAACCGACACATTAAATGCCACCTTTGGTGGTGGTGAAGCTAACGTGGCTGTATCGCTTGCCAATTACGGCATTCCGGTTGAATTTGTGTCACGTCTGCCCGAAAACGAGATAGCCGACTGGTGTTTGGCAGATTTGCGAAAATTCAATGTGGGTACTTCTTATATATTACGTGGAGGAGAGCGAGTTGGTATATATTTTCTGGAAACCGGTGCTGTAGCCCGTCCTTCAAAGGTTGTTTACGATCGGGCACATTCTTCCATTGCGGAAGTGCAGAAAGGAATGTTTGACTGGAAAGAAATATTGAAGGATGCGCAATGGTTTCACTGGACCGGAATCACGCCGGCTCTTTCGCAAGGGGCAGCCGATGTATGCCTCGAAGCAATAGAAACGGCTAACGAAATGGGGGTTACGGTTTCATGCGATTTGAATTACCGAAAAAATCTTTGGAGGTATGGGAAAAAAGCATCTGAAATCATGCCTCGGCTAGTAGCCGGATGTGATTTAATTCTCGGAAATGAAGAAGATGCCGAAAAAGTTTTCGGTATCAAACCAGAAGGATTCGATGTGGAAAAAACCGAAGGAGAAGTTGAAGCAACACAATTTGAGTCGGTTTGCAGGCAATTGATGACAAAATTTCCTCGAGCTCGAAAAATAATTATTACCTTGCGAGGTTCCATTAACGCCAATCACAACACGTGGAGTGGATGTCTCTTTTCCGACAGACTTTATCAATCACGTCGATACGATATCACCCACATTGTTGATCGTGTTGGTGGAGGCGATTCTTTTATGGGCGGATTGATTTATGGTTTAATTGCTTATCCGAATGACGATCAAAAAGCCCTAGACTTTGCTGTTGCAGCATCGAGTCTGAAACATACCATCTATGGTGATTTTAATCTTGTTTCGGTAAAAGAGGTTGAAAACCTGATGAAAGGAGACGGTTCAGGTCGCGTGGTGAGATGATCGGGCTTCCGTATGTTTTGTTCTTTGCGGTAAAAATTTGAGTACACTTTGGGTTTTCAACCGTCGTAATAAATTAACTGAATCTATTTTGGTTAAATCAAATAACAATAATATTCCAACAACACTAAAATAAAACTATTACATTATCATGTCCCGTTTTTCGAGATTAGAAGTATATAATGCCATGATAGAAACAGGTATAGTGCCTGTGTTTTATCATCCCGAGGTTGAAACTGCCAAACACGTGGTGAAAGCGTGTTATGAAGGAGGCATCAGAGTGTTCGAATTTACCAATCGAGGCGATTTTGCCCAGGATGTTTTTTCAGAGTTGAATAGATGGGCAGAAAAAGAGTGTCCCGAAATGATTTTAGGTGTCGGATCAATTGTCGATGCCCCTACGGCTGCACTTTACATCCAGTTGGGAACAAATTTTGTGGTTGGCCCGCTTCTCAATCCCGATATATTTAAAGTGTGCAATCGACGACAAATAGCTTATTCGCCCGGATGTGCAAACACAACCGAAATAGGACTTGCTCAGGAATTAGGTGCTGAAATCGTAAAAGTTTTTCCTGGTGGAAATGTAGGAGGTCCATCTTTTGTCAAAAATATTCTCGGCCCTATGCCTTGGTCGAAAATTATGGTTACCGGAGGTGTAGAACCAACCGAGGAAAATTTGTCGGCTTGGTTCAAAGCCGGTGTCGTTTGTGTAGGAATGGGGTCTAATTTGTTTCCCAAGGATGTACTGAAGAACGGGCAATGGGACAAAATTACTGAGCTCAGCAAACTGTCACTTTCGATCGTGAAGCGATACCAATAAACTTAATACAAACTGATTATAATACTATTACTCATGAATGATTCAAAACAAGAAAAACAAAAAATGACTAATTATCGTTGGGTGATAACCGCCATGCTGTTTTTTGCAACCACCATCAATTATATGGATCGGCAGGTATTATCACTCACGTGGAAAGATTTTATCGCTCCCGAATTTCATTGGACAAACAATGATTACGGTACCATCACCGGCCTTTTTTCGATATTTTATGCTATATCTATGCTTTTTGCAGGTAAATTGGTAGATTGGCTCGACACAAAAAAAGGATTTCTGTGGTCTATCGGCGTTTGGTCGTTCGGAGCAGTGCTTCACGCTTTTTGTGGAATTGCTACCGCAGGATTTCTTACAGGTCAATGGACAGCGAGTTTTACCGAAGCGAGAAACATTATCGCCACTGTGGGTGATGTGGGGGCCATCGTTTCATTCAGTGTTACATTGTTTATTTTTGCGCGTTTGGTTCTGGCCATTGGCGAAGCAGGAAATTTTCCTGCGGCTATAAAGGCTACAGCCGAATACTTTCCTAAAAAGGACAGAGCATTTGCAACTACCATTTTCAATTCCGGAGCACAGATTGGAGCTCTGCTTGCACCATTAACGATTCCATTTATAGCCAAAGCATTCGGTTGGGAAATGTCGTTTATCATCATCGGCGGAATAGGGTTCATTTGGATGGGATTTTGGGTTTTCTTATACCATAAACCCGAAAAAAATCTGAAGGTAAATTCCTTAGAATTGGCTTATATCACGCAAGATGATGGTGAACATAAAGTAATTGGAAATAATAATGAAGATGCTGGAAAAAAAGTTTCTTACAAAAAGGCATTTCGTCACAAACAGACTTGGGCTTTTGCTTTTGGCAAATTTATGACCGATGGTGTGTGGTGGTTTTTGTTATTCTGGCTTCCGGCTTATTTGAGTTCTGTTTACGATCTCGATTCAACGCAAAGTGCTGTACATATTTTTGTGGTTTATGCCATTTCGATGTTTGCGATTGTCGCAGGCGGATTTTTGCCGGCATATTTCATGGGAAAAAAGAAAATGGATCCTTATGAAGGTCGTATGCGAGCCATGCTCATTTTCGCCTTTTGTCCGTTGTTGATTTTGCTTGCTCAGCCACTTGGACATATTTCTGTGTGGGTACCGGTAATTCTTATCGGCATAGCTGCTACGGCGCACCAATCGTGGTCGGCCAATATCTTTTCTACAGTGAGCGATATGTTCCCGAAATATGCCGTAGCCACTATTACCGGTATTGGTGGAATGGCGGGGGGATTGGGTTCTTTCCTTATCAACAAAGGATCAGGAGTGCTGTTTGATTATTCTATCACGTCGAATATGCGTTTTCTTGGATTTGAGGGGATTAATGCGGGATATTTCATTATATTCTGTATTTGTGCCGTAGCTTATCTTATTGGATGGATAGTGATGAAGGCACTCGTTCCAAAATACGAATTGATTACAGAGATGTAAGAATATACTTGGTCTATACGATCAAAAAAAATGAAAGCGTTCCGAACGGTAAAAAACAATGGTTCGGAACGCTTTTGTAAATACAGAGGGAGGGTTGATTGCGAGAACTTATTCGAGATAGGTATATCCGTATAGTCCCGACCTGTAGTTTGATAAAAATTCCTTTCCTTCTTCTACTGATATTTTCCCTTGTTTGACGGAACTCATTACCCATGTTTCGACGGTACGTACAAGTTTCTTGGCATTGTATTGAGCATATTCGAGCACATCGGCTACGGTTTCTCCATCAATTATTTGGTCAATTTTATATCCGTTGTCGTCAGTCGAAACATGCACCACGTTCGTATCCCCAAAGAGATTGTGTAAATCACCCAATATTTCCTGATAAGCACCTACCAAAAAAACACCGATATAATAAGGTTCATCCTTTTTGAGCGCATGCACCGGAAGAAACGAAGAATGGAATCCATCCTGCGAAGCAAAATTCGAAATTTTTCCGTCAGAATCGCAAGTAATATCCTGTAGGGTAGCAATACGTTCCGGTTTTTCATCTAATCGGTGGATGGGGATTATCGGGAATACTTGATCGATAGCCCAAGAATCAGGAAGGGATTGAAAGAGCGAGAAATTACAAAAATATTTGTCCGGCAGCAGACTTGCCAATTCGCGTAATTCTTCTGGTGCATGTTTTGCCCTATTGGTCATCGAGTGAATTTCGCGTGCTATGGAAAAGTATAATTCTTCCACTTGAGCTCGAGTTTTTAGGTCGAGAAGTCCTAAGCTGAACAAATCGAGAGATTCTTCCCTGATTTGCTGTGCGTCGTGCCATGCCTCGAGCATGCGTGCTTGTGTAAGATTGTCCCAAATAGAATAAAGTTCCTTGACGAGTTCATGATCGTCTTGCTGTATGGTTTTTTCTTCGTTCCACTCGGGCAGGGTAGTTGTTTCCAACACTTCGAAGACAAGTACCGAATGATGTGCGGTAAGTGCTCGTCCCGATTCGGTGATGATATTTGGATGAGGAATATTGTTTTTGTTGGCAGCATCCACAAACGAAAAAACGGAGTCATTAACATATTCTTGAATAGAATAGTTTGTACTGTTTTCGGTGTAAGACGAACGCGTTCCGTCATAATCTACTCCAAGGCCACCTCCCACATCCACAAATTCGATGTTGAATCCAAGTTCGTGCATTTGCACATAAAACTGAGCTGCTTCGCGAAGAGCAGTTTTTATGCGGCGAATTTTAGTAATCTGACTTCCGATATGAAAATGAATCAATCGCACACAATCTTCCATTCCCTGAGTGCGTAATATATCGATGGCACGAAGAAGTTCGCTCGAGTTCAATCCAAATTTGCTTCCGTCTCCTCCCGATTCTTCCCATTTCCCGCTTCCGGAGCTCGCCAGTTTAATGCGTATGCCGATATTAGGTTTTACTTTTAATCGTTTAGCCAGTTCGAGGGTAAGGTCGAGTTCGTTGAGTTTTTCAACTACGATAAACACTTGTTTTCCCATCTTCTGTGCAAGCAGAGCCAGCTCGATGTAGCTTTCGTCTTTATAGCCATTGCAAATGATGAGAGAATCGGTGTCGGTATTGATTTCCAAAACGGCGTGTAGTTCGGGTTTGGAACCTGCTTCCAGCCCAATATGGAAACGCTTTCCGTACGTTACGATTTCTTCTACTACTTGCCGCATCTGATTTACTTTGATGGGATAGATCAGATAATTTTGAGCCTGATAATCGTATTCTTTGGCAGCGGTTTTAAAGCTGTTGGAAATTTTTTCGATCCGGTTATCCAAAATTTCAGGAAAACGAAGAAGAACAGGCGATGAAACATCGCGCAGGTAGAGTTCTCTCATCAAATCGTTTAAATCAATGCTGTGGTTGTCTTTTTTTCGCGGTGTAACTTGTACATGTCCTTTCTCATTTATCGAAAAGTATCCGTTACCCCAACCATTGATGTTGTATAATTCTTCCGAATCTTCGATACGCCATTTTCTCATTATAGCAAGTCAGTTTTAATGTGATAGAAAGAGTAATTCATTTGAAAATACAAAATTACATAATTATTTTGTTTTCTTGTTCGATTGAGTTCGCATTTGCGTCATGATTCTCATCGTATGAAATATAATTGATTTTTTTCAAGGCAAACCCGTGCAACGTTTTTTTCTAAATAGTATCTAATAAATATGAACATGTCTTTATCATCATGCAGCCTGTATGAACAAGTTAAAAATAACAATAATTGCCGCGATTTTACTATGGGCGTCTTCGTGTGCAAAAGACGATAAAATTTTTCTAAACGATAACAATTACCTTATTTTCGGGCGTTATTACGGAATGTGTGACGGAAACAATTGCGTAATGACCTATAAGTTGACCGGTGAGAAATTATATGAAGATACCCGTCACAACTATCTGTCACAAAATTTTAATTTTGTCGAGCTTGCAGAAGACAAATTCGAATTGGCAAAAGATTTGGTACAATATTTTCCTGCCGAACTATTGGACTCCAAAGATAGCATTTTCGGATGTCCCGATTGCGGTGATCAAGGAGGATTGCTTGTAAGGTATGTGAAAAACAGAAAAGAAAAAACGTGGAGGATAGATCAGTCGAAGAGTGCTATTCCAATCTATTTGCATCATTTTATTGATAAAATCAACGAAACAATATTTCTTATCAACGATAAATAATTCTTCTCTCTTGAATCGCCTCTTCCAAAACGAGAGGTGATTTTTTTATCCAATCTCACAAATATAAGATATTATCAATCAAAGATAAATATCGTTTTGGCAGATATTTTAAGACTATTTGTTTCATAACTATCTATATATGAAAATATTATATTTTAAATTGGAAAACTTATCAACAATTTTGAAAATAGTTGTTGGAAAATTTGGTAAACTTAAATCGAATAATTAAACTTGCATAATCAAAAAAAATTGCACTTTATTTGTCGTGTAATTCTATCGAAAAGTCATAAATACAATTTATCAATAAAAATTATAAAACATTTCGGTGATGAATAAAAAAACCTATACGTTCGACGAGGCGTATAACAAATCGTTGGAATATTTTAATGGAGATGAACTGGCGGCCAAGGTGTGGGTCAGCAAATATGCCCTGAAAGACAGTGACGGGAATATTTACGAACAATCGCCCGAAGATATGCATTGGCGGTTGGCACGAGAAATTGCGCGGATTGAAAAGAAATACAAAAATCCGCTGAGCGAAAAGGAACTTTTCGATTTGTTCGATCGGTTCAGATACATCATTCCGCAGGGAAGTCCTATGACCGGAATAGGAAACGATTATCAGATTGCATCTCTCTCCAACTGTTTTGTGATTGGTTTAGATGGTAATGCAGACTCGTATGGGGCTATTATTCGAATAGACGAAGAACAAGTGCAGCTGATGAAGCGTCGTGGAGGTGTGGGGCACGATTTGTCGCATATCAGGCCTAAAGGATCACCCGTTAAAAATTCGGCACTTACTTCCACCGGATTAGTGCCTTTCATGGAGCGATATTCCAATTCAACACGTGAAGTGGCTCAGGACGGGCGACGCGGTGCGCTGATGCTTACCGTTTCCATTAAACATCCCGATTCTGAGGATTTTATTAATGCCAAATTGGAACAGGGGAAAGTTACCGGAGCCAATATTTCGGTAAAAATCGACGATGAATTTATGCGAGCTGCTGCCAAAGAATCGGAATATGAACAAAAATATCCGATTGATTCGGACAAACCGGTGTACACCAAAACGATCGATGCAAAACGACTATGGGATAAGATTGTTCACAATGCATGGCGTTCGGCAGAGCCGGGTGTTCTTTTCTGGGATACCATTCTTCGCGAATCGGTGCCCGACTGCTATTCCGATTTGGGCTTTAAGACCGTTTCTACAAATCCCTGTGGCGAAATTCCGTTGTGTCCCTACGACAGTTGTCGTTTGCTCGCTATTAATCTCTATTCTTATGTCGTGAATCCGTTCAAAAAAGATGCTTATTTCGATTTCGATTTGTTTTCCAAACATGTGCAACTCGCCCAACGTATAATGGACGACATCATAGATCTCGAATCGGAAAAAATCGATTTGATTTTGGAAAAAATAAACAGAGATCCCGAATCGGAAGAAATCAAAGGAACCGAACGACATTTGTGGGAAAAAATTCGGAAAAAGACTCTTCAGGGACGTCGAACCGGAGTGGGTATTACAGCCGAAGGAGACATGCTCGCCGCACTCGGATTACGGTATGGAACAGAAGATGCAACCGATTTTTCGGAGAGTGTGCATAAAACAATTGCCTTGAATGCTTACAAATCGTCTGTGATTATGGCCAAAGAACGAGGAGCATTTGAAATTTACGATACCGAACGCGAAAAAAACAATCCGTTTATTCTTCGTTTAAAAGAAGCCGATCCAAAGCTTTATGAAGAGATGGCAAAATATGGACGTCGCAACATTGCCTGTCTCACAGTAGCACCAACAGGAACTACCAGCCTGATGTCGCAAACAACGTCGGGAATAGAACCCGTTTTTCTTCCGGTTTACAAACGCCGCCGCAAGGTAAATCCGAATGATGTGGATTCGCATATAGATTTTGTTGACGAAAATGGCGATTCATGGGAAGAATATGTAGTTTTTCATCACAAATTCGTTACCTGGATGGAAGCAAACGGATATCCAACAACTAAAATCTATTCGAGCGACGAAATCGATGAGCTGGTTGCCAAATCGCCCTATTACAAGGCAACATCCAACGATGTGGATTGGCTTCAAAAAGTTCGCATGCAGGGACGTATCCAGAAATGGGTTGATCATTCCATCAGCGTTACCATCAATCTTCCGAGCGATGTGAGCGAAGAGCTCGTCGGCGAATTGTATATGGAAGCCTGGAAAAGTGGCTGCAAAGGTTGCACGGTTTATCGCGACGGATCGCGTGCCGGCGTTTTGATTTCGAATGACGAAAAAGACGATAAAAAGAAAGATGACGATTGTTACGAATTACCGCAAATCGTTACTTCACGACCTACCGAGCTTGAAGCCGACGTTATCAAATTTCAGAACAATAAAGAAAAATGGATAGCCTTCATCGGACTGCTCAACGGACGACCTTACGAAATTTTTACCGGTATCAATGATGAAGACGATGGCATCATGATTCCGAAGAATGTAACTTCAGGAAAAATCATCAAAGCTTATGATCGCGACGGTCGCAAACATTATGATTTTCAATTTCAAAACCGACGAGGTTATAAAGTAACTATCGAAGGACTGGACAGTAAATTTAATCCCGAATACTGGAATTATGCCAAGTTGATTTCCGGTGTATTGCGTTACGGAATGCCTATTGATCAGGTTATTAAATTGGTTTCGGGGCTCGATTTGGACAACGAAACCATCAATACGTGGAAAAATGGTGTAGAACGTGCGTTGAAGAAATATTTGCCAAACGAAACCGAAGCTAAAGGTCAAAAATGCCCTGTTTGTGGGCACGAAACACTTGTTTATCAGGAAGGATGTTTGAAATGTCGCAATTGTGGAGCATCCAAATGCGGATGACGCAGCAACCATAAAATGCAAATATAGCAGATTTCAAAAAACCTGCTATATTTTTTTGTTTATAAACTTTCGCCAAAATCTTCTTTAAATTTTGCCATTAACCTTTGCGGCCAATCGTTGACAGGTTCAAGTCCGCCCATAAAGAAACGCAGAACAGGAGGTTCATACACAAATCGGAGACCACCAATCAGTTCACGATTATCGTAAAGCCAATTCACACGGTCTTCCACGTATTTAATTTGCGAGAGCGTGAATACACGTCTCGGAATCGCCAACCGCAACAATTCCATATCGGCATAAGTTTCGTTACCATACTCGTCGCGCTGATTGGAAATCGAACCTCGTTCCATGCCACGAATACCCGATATCAAAAACAAAGCGGCTGCAAGTGATCCTGCAGGATACTGCTTTTGTGGGATATGGGCACATATCTGCATGGCATCCAGGTGCACGCCAAGCACTCCTGCCGGTTTTATGACAGGAATACCTTTTGCGTCGAGCGCATTCACAAGATATTTAATATAATTGGGACTTTGGCAAATAATGGTTTCATCCAATGTCTCATAAAGTCCGACAGCCATAGCTTCCATCTCACGAACCGACATTCCACCATAAGTGAGAAACCCTTCGAAAAGCGGCACCAGCGCCTCCAATTCGTGATAAATTTCATCGCTGTCAGTACAAATTCCACCACCACGCGACGAACTGAGTTTTCGCGCCGAAAAATATACCAAATCGGCCAATCCCGTCATTGATTTCATAATATCACCCAACGAGGCATCTTTGAATTCTTCCTCGCGCTCTTTGACCAAATAAGCATTTTCTCCAATTAAGCTGGCATCGAGCACAAGCCGAATCTTATATTTGTCGGCAATAGCCCGTACATCTCGCAAATTTTGCACCGAGAAAGGCTGTCCACCAATCAGGTTGGTAGAAGCTTCCATGCGGATAAACGGAATGTTTTTAGCACCATGTATTTGAATAATTTCCTCTAATTTTTCGAGATTCATATTCCCTTTGAAAGGATGCGAGGAATCTACTTTATAGGCTTCGTCGTAGAGCAATTCGGCGATTTTTCCGCCATATTGCGTGATGTGCGCCATTGCTGTAGTGAAATGGTAATTCATCGGGATGATGCTCCCATTTTTCACATAAGCATTCGAGATAATATTTTCGGCAGCACGTCCCTGATGAACAGGCAGATAATATTGCTTGCCAAGAACGTCCTGTACCGCTTTCAGAAGGCGATAAAAACTTTGTGAGCCGGCATAAGCATCGTCGGCTTGCATCATGGCCGCAACCTGATTATCGCTCATGGCATTTGTTCCGCTATCGGTAAGCATATCCAGAAAAACGTCTTTGGTATTTAGTCTGAAAGTGTTATACCCACCTTCCTGCAATGCTTCCAAACGTCTTTCGATAGGTACTAAATGTAATTTTTGCACAACCCTCACTTTGTGTAATTCGAGAGGAATGTTTTCACCCTTGTAAAATTTGATTTCTTGCATGATAAAAATTTGGTTTTTTAAAGTAAATAATGTAGTCTGATGTTTTGTTTTAATAGAAAAATGGTAATTTAAATTATAAATTGCAATAATAAATGATATTGCGGAGGCAAAGATATGACAAATTAATAATTTGTGAAATTTTACGTAGCACAATATAATCTCAATTCGATAAATGCTTTTTCTTCTTGAACAAAATTGATGTTTAAACGAAAGCTATTTTTTCGTTCATTTTTATCGGTCATCCGGCCTCGAATGTTCAATTTTTTTTTAAGTTTGTATCCGAAAAAACTTTTGTGTTTATTTTCGAATAGGTTATCCAATTCAAAAGACATAATAAAAATCGCTAAGTTTTTATGGCCTTGTTCGATTTCTCAATCGACATTTGAACGCCTTTATTATGTGAAGCAGTTTTGAAAAATTATTTTTTTTAACAAATTAAATTATGAAACGATTTTCTATATTTTTTTTATTGTTATTTCCGATGATTTTATGTGCGGAAGAAGAGGAAAGAGATACTCTAAAAATCATTCACCTCGACGAAGTGAAAGTTTATTCTCACAAAGAAACTATGTCGCAGCAAATACCTATTTCATCTACGGTTTTGATTCCCAATACAATTCATACTACACAAATGAACTCAATACGAGATCTCAGTGTTTTTGTGCCGAATTTTTTTATTCCGGATTATGGCTCGGCTATGTCGAGTGTTCCTTATATTCGCGGTGTAGGCTCTCGCAGTTCGGGTCAATCGATGGCTTTGTATGTGGATCATGTTCCTTATTTTGAAAAATCAACTTTTGATTTTGATTTTTATGATATTCGGCAAATCGAAATTTTGCGTGGGGCACAGGGAACACTTTACGGTCGCAACGCACTGGGAGGCATCGTTAATATGTACACTCTCTCGCCGTTTGAATATCAGGGAACCAGACTTTCTGCCACAGGAGGAAGTTATGGATTGGCAAAAATTAAGGCAGCACATTATGATACGATTAATGAAAAAATAGGCTGGTCGGTGAGCGGATATTACAATCACACCGATGGATTCTTTACGAATCAGTATAATCATCGAAGTGCGGACGATAAATCGTCGGCAGGAGGAAGAGCCAGGATAGAATGGATGATTCGTCCAAATTTTCAGGCACAATACATTTTTAATTACGATTACGTCGATCAATCAGCTTTTCCTTATGGTTTGTACGATCACTCAACAGGCAAGGTCATGCAACCCAATTACAATGACGAAAATCGTTACTCACGTTCCATTACAAATAATAGTCTGCTGCTTGATTATTCAACCGATAACATTCAGCTGACTTCATCTTCTTCTTATCAATATTTTTCCG
Source organism: Dysgonamonadaceae bacterium (assembly GCA_029975415.1). Taxonomy (GTDB): domain Bacteria; phylum Bacteroidota; class Bacteroidia; order Bacteroidales; family Dysgonomonadaceae; genus Seramator. The sequence goes on from JARKPE010000021.1 coordinate 13,077, forward strand.
ATGATATGAAAATGGATCAGGATTTTTCGCCACAATCTTATTTTTCGTTAGCCCAACATCAGAATCAACATGCATTCAATGAAGAAATTGTGATAAGATCAAAAACGTCGGGCAAATATCAATGGAGTTTCGGACTCACTTCTTTCATTCAGAAGCTCGATACAGATGCACCCGTTGCTTTCAAGGAGGACGGACTGAAAAATATTCTTCAGCCGGTATTCGATCAGATAGCTCAGAATCCGAATGCTCCAACCATGATTATTACCAATGAAGTCATGGATATTCCCGGCACTTATAATACGAAAACCCGGGGTGGTGCTCTTTTCCATCAGTCAACGTTCAATCATCTTTTGGTGGAAGGCCTTTCAATCACTGCCGGGCTGCGTGCCGATTTCGAGAAAACCGATTTAGACTATTTTACTCATACTCGTTTGGATCTGGATATGGTGCGGGGCCCGATGACCATTCCTGTTTCTATTGCCGATACCTTGAAAGGAAAAACTTCACTCGAATTTTCGGAGATTCTTCCAAAAATTGCATTGAAATATGCGTGGAATGATCGGCAATTTGTATATGCTACTGTTTCCAAAGGATATAAGGCGGGAGGATACAATATTCAAATGTTTTCCGATTTGATGCAAACCCAATTGATGAATCAAGCTCCATCCACCCCTGACGTCAATGTCTCAGACGTTATAGCTTATCAACCCGAGCACAGTATGAATTATGAGGTTGGCTATCAGGCATCTTTCTTGGACAATCGATTGAGAGCCCAACTTTCTCTTTTTTATATGGATATTTCGGATATGCAGCTTACCAAATTTGTCCCGAGTGGCAACGGCCGCATGATTACCAACGCCGGAGAGGTTACGAGTAAAGGTGCTGAAATTTCGTTGCAGGCGTATTTAGGAAAAGGTTTCGGTTTGGAAATCAACTATGGATATGCGCATGCATCCTTTACCGATTACACCGATTCCGTAAAAATTGGTAATGCTGCTCAAGAAGTTGATTATAAAGGTAAATTTGTGCCTTATGCTCCACAGAATACGCTGGGTGTAAACGGAAGTTATATTCATTCTTTTCATCATGCGTTTATCGATCACATTAGGGCAGACGTTCAATATTTGGGAACCGGAAAGATCTATTGGGATGAAGCCAATTCTCTCTTTCAGAACTTTTACCATACCGTGAATGCTAACCCACATTGCAGGGTATGTGTCCGATGATTGTTAATAATAATCAAATATTAGATGTTTTTTTGGAGAAAGAGGCCGTTTTTTGGTAATAAATTGGTTATGTCAAGTTAATTCGCTTTAAATTTTTAAGCAGAGAAAGAAAAAGTGCCATTGTGTGGCACCCAGCTTTTTTATAATTGGCGAGAAAATGTTCAACTTTGCCACATGTTTCTAAAGCCGGTAATAAAACATCGCAAAGGAGCAAACGGGAAAGACGAAAGATACGTCTATTTCCGTTTGAGTGAATCCTACAGAGATAGTCGGGGAAAGGTTCACCAGCGTATGATCATGGGACTTGGAGAACTTTTGGAACTGCCTGAACAATCACAACTGGACAAATTGATCGAAGTGCTCAATGACATGGTGCTTCGCCATCAACTGCCACTTTGTGAGGATACCGCCGTGATGGACATTGCCCATAAAGTATACGAAGAACTGAAGCGGCTCAACCGGATCGGGGAGATTAAGCGAGTGGAGGAAGACCGTCAAAAACATATACAGGAGCAACCGGTAAGGGAAAATAATTCTTCGCCGGTTTCCGAATATGTCACCATCAATGCAGACAGCGTAAAGAATCTTCACGCACGCACCATTGGAGCAGAACAGGTATGTATCTCGACGCTCGAGAAGCTCAAGGTAAGAGATTTTCTCAAATCCAAAGGATGGAAAAAACGGGATATCGATATAGCCCTTGTTCAAATCGCATGCCGTGCCATTTATCCCTATTCGGAACTTCGCACCGTTAAGGTCTTACGCGAAAATTCCGCCGTTTGCGAGATTGTCGGAATCGATCCCTTCACCATCACCAAGGATGACCTTTATCGAAGTGCCCACAACTTATACGGGTTGCATGAGGACTTGGAGATGTGGCTTTATAACCGGACGCGTTCCCTGTTTGCCATGGATGACAAAATACTCCTTTTCGACCTTACCAACACTTACTTTGAAGGGCGGATGTCGGATTCGGAGTTGTGCCGATACGGGCGAAGCAAGGAAAAACGCTCAGATTGTCCACTGGTAGCACTGGGAGCAGTGGTCAATACCGAGGGCATGCTTGTTCGCAGCCGGATATTCGAAGGAAATCGAGCCGATTGCAAAACCCTTCAGCAGGTGATAGGCAGCCTGGAAGGTTCGACAACTTGCGATACCCACAGTAAAATTGTAGTAATGGATGCCGGCATTTCCACCAAAGAAAACCTGGATTGGCTGAAAGCCAACGGTTATAAATATATCACGGTAATGCGTTCGGCGGGAGTCAGGTACACCACGATAGACAACACTCGCAAAACGGTTACAGATAATAAAGGACAACAAATCGAACTGCAAAAAGTAAGGGTAGAGGGGCTCTCCGATACGGTGCTTTTAGTGGACAGCGAGTTGAAGACCCGCAAGGAACAAAGCATGTACAGGCGGGCTTGCCAGGTTTATGAAGAGGGACTGAAAGCGATTGAGTCCGGCATTCACCGAAAGGGTGGAACAAAAAAGAGAGATGCCGTCAATTTGCGTCTGGGACGCTTGAAGGAAAGAAGTTTCGGCGTTCACAACGACTATGAAGTCACGTTTGAATATGATGAAAAGGATATCACACGATCCATGAGTTGGAAAAAGAAAGAAGCCCGATCGCAGCTGACCGAAAGTTCACATGGCAAGTACCTGATTGAAACCAATATGGATGAGAATGAGGAGGAAAACATATGGCAGTTTTATAACGTAATTCGTATGGTAGAAGAAACGTTTCGTATTTTGAAAACGGATCTCGACATTCGTCCTGTCTATCATAAGACGGATGAGGGCATCAAGGCTCATCTTCATCTGGCGATATTGGCCTATTGGGTGGTCTCCTCAGCACAATATCAACTCAAGAAAAAAGATATTCGTCACGAATGGAACGAGTTGGTACGGGTAATGAAAACGCAGGTTGTGGTAACCACGCGAGCCACACGCAATGATGGTGCACGGATAGAAATACGACAATGTACGGAACCGGAAGAGAAACTCAATCAAATCCTGGCAGCATTGGATATAAAAACGCCTTTGATAAGAAGAAAAAAATTTGTGTGGCACCCAAAGGCTCCTCCTCAAAAAAACATCCACTCGTTTACAGGTACTTAACTCCATAATACCTGCAATGTGGG
>JARKPE010000060.1 GCA_029975415.1 Dysgonamonadaceae bacterium
ATGTAGGCCGATTTTTCTTTTCCGCTTTCCAGAGCTTCTTTCAATCCTTTCACGAATTCCTGTAATTTGGGATCATTTATCTTATTGATGGAATCGATTTTGGCATTCATTTCTTTCTGTAGATTTTGCTTCTGAACAGAATCGGTTGCAGCCGAAATTCTCATTTGGTATTCGTATTCGATATTTGATGTTCCCTCAATTACACCGGTTTGCTCAAGAAATTGCATCAAACCTTGATCGGCCAGACTAACGCCATAAGCATACGATATGCTATCCACCGGATTGTTCAACGAAGCCTTTGGAACTCCCGAGTTGCAGGAAACCGCCATTGAACTTGCAATGACAATTACACTTAGTGCAAATAAATTCTGTTTTTTCATTTTTTGTTTGTTTAAATGTATGAATAATCTATTATTTTTCTTTTTTATGACTCGATGCCAAGCAACTCAACATCAAAAATGAGCGTTGAATTGGGTTCGATATCTTTACCTGCACCTCGTTCGCCGTATGCAAGCTCCGACGGAATATACAACCGCCATTTCGATCCCACAGGCATCATTTGCAGAGCTTCAACCCACCCCTGTATCACTTGATTGACACCAAAAATGGCCGGTTGCCCACGCTGAATAGAGCTATCGAAAACAGTTCCATCAAGAAGAGTGCCATGATAATGACATTTCACTTTATCGGTAGCTTTAGGTTTTTCACCCGAACCTTCTTTCAGAATTTCATATTGTAATCCGCTCGAGAGAGAAATTACATTTTCGCGTTTGGCGTTTTCTGCAAGAAATTCGTGTCCGGCTCTCAAATTGTTCGCAAGCATTTCTTCCTGCTTCTTCTCAAAATATGCACGTATGACTTGATCGGCTTCCTGCGGCGACATAGCCGGTGACGCTCCGTTCACCATCATTTCTTTGAATGCTTGTGTAAACGATTCTACATCGATACCCACGATTCCAGATTGTAAAAGGCTCGAAGCCATACTCATACCTAATGCATAACTTAATTTGTCCATCTGTTTTTTTATTTCATTTTAGTCTCTATTGCTTTGTCATTCTTTACGATAGGACGAAGCAGAAAAAAGTTCGCACAAAAATAGCATTAAAATACGAAACTTTAGCTTTTTCCACCCTAAAAAACTATTTTTGTTTTCGTAGCAGTACAAAATTCTTTATTATAACAAATTGGAGGAGAGAATTTATGAAAAAGAAATTGGTCGTACTTACCGGTGCCGGGATGAGTGCCGAAAGTGGAATATCTACTTTTCGCGATTCGGGAGGTCTGTGGGAACAGCACAATGTGGAAGATGTGGCGACACCCGAAGGCTTTGCCCGAAATCCTCAACTCGTTCTCGATTTCTATAATGCAAGGCGCAGGGAATTGATTGCGGCCGAGCCCAATGCAGGACATCGGGGATTAGCCGAACTCGAGAAATATTTCGATGTAAGCATCATCACACAAAACATCGACAATCTGCACGAACGTGCCGGCAGCAGTCATGTTATCCATCTGCACGGCGAATTGATGAACGCACGATCAACAGGCGACCCCTCACTTGTGTACACATTGTCGCCCGACCATCCTGACATAAAACCGGGAGATCTGTGCGAAAAAGGCTTCCAACTGCGTCCCGATGTGGTTTGGTTTGGCGAACCCGTGCCAATGATAAACGAAGCGGAACGAATAACGAAACAAGCCGACATTTTCGTCATCATCGGCACATCCCTGAATGTTTATCCGGCAGCAGGATTGCTCGACGTAGTACGCAAAAACGTACCCGTTTATCTGATCGATCCCAAAGACGTTTATGCTCGTCGTTACGACATCCATCATATCAAAAAAGGAGCATCTGAAGGTGTGAAAGAATTGACGAAACTGCTTTTGGATGAAATGTTCTAAAAAACGAATCTTCAATATTACGGGTATTATCTCCGAATTCTGAACGATGAATATCCTTTTCGCACTATTTAACTGAATCACGATTCGTAAAGAAAAACGAGCAGGCATTTTTTATGGACGACTTTGGAAATAGCAAAAACATGCTCCATCGCAACAACTGATAACTGCACTTTTGGAAATTTGGAATATTTTATAGGTGAATCAAATTCGCATGATTCAAATCATCGTTGCTCATCTTTTTTTGCTAAGTTTGTGTCGTTATTTTATTTACGTTAATCGAAAAATATGAAATTTTGGCCACAATACTACAGAATTCCTGACGTTCGCATGCAGCCTTTTATCGATGCCGACGAGATTTGGAATTACCTTCTCCAAACGCCCTCATCTCACGAAACGGTTGAAAAGGTAATCGAAAAATCACTGGCCAAAAACCGCCTTTCGCTCGAAGAAGTGGCCATACTCATTAATGCCGACGACGAGAAATCGATTCAAGCTATCAAAGATGGAGCAAAAACGCTGAAAAATACCGTTTATGGCAATCGCATCGTACTCTTTGCCCCGTTGTATGTGGGCAATAAATGCTCCAATAATTGCCTCTATTGCGGATTTCGTTCTTCGAACACCGAGCAGATAAGAAAAACGCTATCGGACGAAGAGCTGATTGGCGAAATAGAAGCTCTCGAAGATAATGGGCAAAAGCGTTTGATACTGGTTTTTGGCGAACATGCCGAGTATAGCGCCGAATATATTGCCCACACGGTGCGAATCGCTTATGGGGTGAAAAAGGGAAAAGGCGAAATACGTCGGGTAAACATTAATGCTGCTCCGCTTGACATTGAAGGTTTTCGCACCGTGAAACAAGCCGGCATCGGCACTTATCAGATTTTTCAAGAAACATATCACCCCGAAGCCTACAAAAAATATCATGTGGCAGGACGAAAATCGGATTACGACTATCGGCTGACCTCTCTTGACAGAGCGCAGGAAGCAGGTATCGACGACGTAGGCATCGGTGCACTATTCGGCCTCTACGACTGGCGTTTCGAGGTGATGAGCCTTGTTCGTCATGCCAACCATCTGGAGGCCTGTTACAATGTGGGTCCTCACACCATTTCCTTTCCGCGCATCAAAGATGCTTCGACATTGAATATCGATGATCGTTATTTTGTTTCCGACGAAGATTTTGCGCGACTGATTGCTATCCTTCGATTGGCAGTCCCCTATACAGGCATGATTTTGACAGCTCGAGAACCTGAATCTCTTCGAAACGAGTTGATACAATACGGCGTTTCTCAAATTGACGGTGGCACAAAAATAGAGTTGGGTGGTTATGTGGAAAAGGACTTCAATCATGAACTCAACAAAGCCCAATTTCGCATCAACGACGATCGTTCGCTCAACGAGGTTGTGGATGAACTGCTTGGGCAAGGCATGTTGCCTTCGTTTTGCACGTCGTGCTACAGGATGGGACGAACGGGCGAACACTTCATGGAATTTTCCGTTCCGGGATTCATTAAACGATATTGCACTCCCAATGCCATGCTTACACTGGCCGAATATTTGGAGGATTATGCCCCTGCGGAAACAGCACGAAAAGGGTGGCAGGTGATCGAAAAAAACCTTGATAATTTGGATGAGAAAATGAGGCACTCTGTGTCTGAAAAATTAGACAAAGTAAAAAAAGGCGAACGCGATTTGCATTATTAGACAAAATGAAAAACAGCAGTCCCCATATCGGTATCTTTGGCAGGCGAAACAGTGGAAAAAGTTCACTCATTAATCTGCTTACGGGTCAGGACATTGCTATTGTTTCGGAGCAGGCAGGAACAACGACCGATCCGGTAAAGAAATCGGTAGAAATTTTCGGTATAGGCCCTGCTGTACTCATCGATACGGCAGGAATGGACGACGACAGTACATTAGGTGAAAAACGTCTCCGAAAAACGATGGATATCCTGAAACACATTGATGCCGCTTTATTGCTTTTCACCGACAACCAATTCGGTGAATTCGAAATTGATTTCATCCATAGATTCGAAGCGTACGATATTCCTTATATCATCGTCCATACCAAAAACGACCTGGCATTACTCAGCGAGGAAACGAAGAAAACCGTAAGCAGGTATTCATCCGATAACATAATAGATATCAACACTTTCACTCATGAAAGTAAGATCAGGCTCATTGAAAGCCTGAAAGCCGTCATAGGAGACAATGCCTTTAAAATGCCATCGATGTTTCGTGGACTAATCAGGCCTAAAGACCTTGTACTGCTCATCACACCTATCGACAGCGAAGCTCCCGAAGGGAGAATGATTTTGCCTCAAAATATGGCTATCCGGAGTGTGCTTGATGAAAATTGCATGGCTATGGTCATCAAGGATACCGAAGTCGACGACTTCTTCAAATTTAATCTTCGTCCGGCGCTGGTAGTAACGGACAGTCAGGTTTTTGACAGGGTTGCGTGCAATATTCCCGATGAGATTCCATTGACGAGTTTCAGCATCCTGATGGCGAGAATAAAAGGGGATTTTGATACTTATTTGCGAGGAACGCAAAAAATTTCCGAACTAAACGACGACGATCATGTTTTGATCATGGAAAGTTGCACGCACGAAATGAGTTGCGACGATATTGGCCGCATAAAAATTCCCAAACTGCTTCGGAGTTTTACGGGAAAAGATCTGCATTTTTCGTTTCTTTCCGGATTGTCCGAGCCCGACCGGGATGTGAGTCAATATGCTCTTGTCGTCCAATGCGGCGGGTGCATGATCACGCGCAAGCAATTGGCAAATCGACTGAGCCCATTTATAGAAAAGGGAATTCCCGTTACCAACTATGGAATGGCATTGGCTTATGTTAACGGAATTTTCGAGCGAGCCACACGCATTTTTCGGCAGAACTAACAAAATAAAACGTTTTCGTTCATTTTCGCACTTCGGGTTTATACCGATATTTAGGCGATAGTTGACTTGGAGTTGGTATGGAGTTGGTATGGAGTTGCCTCGGAGCTATGTCGGAGCTATATCGGATTTTCATCAGCGTTACATCGGAGTTTAATGGGAGTTGTTCCCGTGCAGGATCCGTAATTTTTTCTGCTTCGTTGGCCAAAAGATAGAAACGATTTATTATTTCGAAAGGTATGATGGAAAGAAATTTTTTACGGTTCTATATGAATTTGTATGGGCAAACGTAAATTAATTGAGAATGTATAATGTATAATTAAGAATTGAGAATTAACAAGAAATAGAGAAATGGGAAGTAAAGAAATAAGAATTTCAATGAATTTCAAATCGGGAAATTATGCATTGTGCATTATCCATTATCCATTGATTCTTGGGGCTTTGCCCCAAACCCCACATACTTTTTTGTCTTGATGCAAAAAAGTATGCAAAAAAGATCAAGACTGCATCTCCTCATCGACCCGACAGCTGCTTGTTCGCTAAAAGACAAATAACTCTCCGCCTGACGGCGGCTCAAACAGCTTGTCTTTTGCCTGACGGTGTATTAGCCCGTAATAACCGAGCACTTTAATTGTATTTAATCTTTTTTATTACTTTTGTATCGGACAAGCTGATCCGATGGTGATATATTATACCGAAGGATTTCTAAGGGGTTATTACTAATTGTAGTTTCCCCTTTT
>JARKPE010000061.1 GCA_029975415.1 Dysgonamonadaceae bacterium
GAACATCTGTACTGGATTTTTTTACTGATTATGTCATCAATTTACTTAAGAAGCGGAAAATGGAAAAACAGACAGATTTGAAGAAAACTCTTAATGGTTTTATTTATCTTTATTGCCGAAAACGTATTTGTTTATGCTGAAATCTATTAATGCTTTCGCACTGATGCAGTTAGCCGTTTTTTTTGGCAGCAGCGCAACAATATGATTGGAAAGCCGATTTTCATTATTTTTTCGATAATAGGGAATACGCGGGCTCATCTTTTGCAGAGCCTCAAACGATGACCGGAATATGGTTAATGCCCGAAGGGCAGGTAACGTGGCAAGATCGTCATTCGTTGCATGTAGGAGTCGATTTATTGAAAATTCCGGGAACGGATGAAACTGTTGACAAAGTCGATCTGGCAATATATTACGAATACAAATCGCCAAATGTTCAGTTTCGGGCAGGATCTTTCCTTCGTCGGGAATCGCTCGAGGATTATGACGATTTCTTTTTTAAAGATTCGGTAAATAACTATTTGCCGATGATGCGCGGCATTTATTGGCGTTTGGGCAGCGATAAATCTTTTTTTAAGGCGTGGATGGATTGGGTGAGCTATGCTACGTCAACAGCGCGCGAAAAGTTTTTTGTCGGATTTTCGGGAAAAATTTCAAAAGGTATGGCTTTCGCCGATTTTCAATCGTATATGTTTCACAATTCTGTTTCGCGCCCTGCTGATGACAATGATCCGGGAGTACGCGAAAATTTGCAGTTTCAAATGAATATCGGCCTCAAATACGCAGCCGGAAATAAATTTGAAGGAAAGATATCAGCAGGAGTTTTGATGGGTTATGAACGAGATCGCTTCCTCGAGGAGTTGTACAAACCCATGGGATTTGTTGCAAATGTTGATGCCAAATATTGTGGATTGGGAACCCGGAATGAATTTTACGCGGGTAACAGACGCATGAGGTTGTTCGACCGGTCTGGAGGTGATCTATATTGGGGAACACAATTTCTGCAAGGAAAATCCTATCTGAAAAGCGACTGGTATGTGCATGCCATTCAATCTGATTGGGCAAATGTCGATATCGATCTGATCCTGCATGTTTCGGAGGGAAAAGTATTTTTTCAGCAAATGATGAATGTTATTGTTACCCTGGATAAGGATATGAAACACGCCAAGATAAACAATCCTTTTCCCTGGATGAAAATTTTTGATCACTAATCTTTTTTCAGATGCAAACACCAAAAGAACGAATCGAATGGTTGCGCGAGCAGCTCCATAAACACAATTACAATTATTATGTGCTTTCGCAACCAACCATATCCGACGCAGAATTCGACAGGATGATGCGCGAATTGATAGATTTGGAAGCCAAATATCCCGAATATTACGATCCAACTTCGCCTTCAGTGAGAGTTGGAAGCGATATCAACAAGAATTTTACGCAAATAGCACATCGCTATCCCATGCTTTCGTTGCAAAACACCTATTCCGAAGGCGAGGTAGCCGATTTTTACAATCGGGTGAAAAAAGCGTTGAACGAAGATTTCGAAATTGTCTGCGAATTGAAGTTCGACGGCACTTCCATTTCACTCATCTACGAGCATAAGCGATTGGTGAGAGCTGTGACGCGGGGCGACGGCAAAATGGGCGACGACGTTACCGACAATGTACGAACCATCCGGAGCGTTCCGCTTATTCTACGAGGCGACGATGTCCCCGATTATATCGAAGCTCGAGGCGAAGTGCTCATGCCCTGGAAAGTATTTGAGCAACTCAACAAGGAACGCGAGGAGCAGGAAGAACCTTTGTTTGCAAATCCCCGAAATGCAGCCTCGGGAACGCTTAAATTGCAGGACTCGCGTGTGGTGGCATCGCGCAAACTCGACTCGTATATTTATTATTTACTGGGCGACGAATTACCTTCCGACAGTCATTACGAAAATTTGCAGGTAGCACGCAGGTGGGGATTGCGCGTGTCGGATGCGATAAAAAAATGCAAAACCCTCGACGAAATATTCGCGTATCTGAAATATTGGGAAACGGAACGAAAAAAATTGCCGATAGCAACCGACGGTGTCGTGCTGAAAGTGGATTCACTGGTTCAGCAACGCAATTTGGGCAATACTTCCAAGTTCCCGAGATGGGCCATTGCCTATAAATTCAATGCCGAAAAAGCGCTTACGCGATTGATTTCCGTTTCGTTTCAGGTAGGACGCACGGGCGCCGTAACGCCGGTTGCAAACCTCGAACCGGTACTGCTTTCGGGCACGACGGTCAAACGGGCATCCCTATACAACGAAGATGCCATCAATGCACTCGATTTGCATATCGGCGACATGGTGTATGTCGAAAAAGGCGGCGAAATCATTCCGAAGATTACAGGCGTGAACAAAAGTGCACGAAGCGGCGGCATTGGCGAGAAAATTCGGTTTACCGAGAAGTGCCCCGATTGTGGTGCGCAACTTGTCCGCAGCGAAGATGAAGCCATCTATTATTGTCCCAATTCCGAAGGATGTCCGACCCAAATCAAAGGGCGCATCGAGCATTTCGTGACACGCAAAGCAATGAATATTGCCATTGGTCCCGAAACTATTTCGCTTTTGTACGAAAAAGGGCTGGTGAAAGATCCGGCTGACTTGTACGAACTGAAATTTGAAGATCTGATACACCTCGAAAGATGGGCCGAAACCAGTGCGAGAAATCTGTTGGCAAGCATCGAAAAATCGAAATCGGTACCATACGAACGTGTTTTATATGCCCTCGGTATTCGTTACGTGGGGGAAACCGTAGCACAAAAATTGGCTCAGGCATTTCCTTCTATCGACCTATTGGCTCAGGCTACTTTCGAACAACTGACCGCTGTCGAGGAAATAGGCGACAGGATTGCGCAGAGTGTAATCGATGCGTTTGCCAATCCCAAGTTTATGGATTTAGTCAATCGGTTGCGCCGTCATGGTTTGCAATTCTCTTTGAATGATGACGCTCTTGCCGCAAAAACCGATAAGCTGAAAGGGAAAAATATTGTCATCAGCGGGACTTTCCAATTGCATTCGCGAGACGAATATAAAGCGATGATCCTGCAAAATGGCGGTAAAAACAGCGGTTCGGTTTCGAAAAATACCGATTTCATTCTCGCCGGAGAGAATATGGGACCCGCAAAACTCGAAAAGGCTAAAAAATTGGGTGTAAAAATAATCGACGAAAAAACATTCCTTTCGATGATTAATTCATCCGACCCTGCATGATGCATAAGCATCAAATGAACTATTTTCATTCATTCGCTGTTAAGATAAAGTATGTTTAATAAAAAAGAAGTATATGAAAACCAAAATCTTAAATGTAAAGTTAGGCGCTATTGCCATATTAATAACAAGTACGCTATCATTTGTTGCGTGTAACGGACAAAAGAAAAACGATGCCGGCCAAGTGACGGAAGATGTCGTAATCGAGAGAGATTCGGATGGTTATGTAACAAATTTCGACGTTTATACTTTCGAACAAAAAGACAAGGTGGTGAATGCCGCACAAGAGGAATTAGACAAAATGAATGCTAAGATCGACGAAATGAAAGCGGATTTGAATGCCAAAGGCGACAAGATTTCTGCCGAATCGAAAGCTGCTTACGAGAAAGCCATTTCAGATCTCGAACATTCGAGAGACAATTTCAAGGCCAAATTGGATGCACTCAAAAACAGTAGCGAAAACAATTGGGATCAGGCAAAATCCGATATGAGCAGCGCCTATAATGAAGCAGAACAAAACGTGAAAACAAATTGGTCGAACTTCAAAGAAAATGCAGGAGAAGCAACTCAAAATGTGAAGGGAAACATCGAGAATGCGGCTTCAAATGTAAAAAAAGATGTAAGCAAAGCTGCGTCCGATGTGAAAAAAGAAGCCGATAAGGCTGCAAAATCTGTGAAAGATGCAGTGAAATAAGTTTCCGATCGAAAATTTATAAAACGCTATTCGGCAATTTCAAAGTCGGATGGCGTTTTTTATACCTAAAATGCCGTCGAAAAAGGCGATGAGTGTTTTATATTCCCTATACTTATTATGGAGTTGCCTTAGAGGAAACAAGGAGGAGCATGGGAGTTGCCTCGGAGCTATGTCGGAGCTATAGCGTAGAAAGGTTAAAGAAAGTTGGGCGTTAGGTGAAGGATAGGAGGAAAGTTTCGTCTATTTCCTCCTATTCGATGTTGATATAAATTTGCTATGATTTTTTGTATTATGATTATCCAATATTCACAAGATTGTATTTTTGATTTCCGACTCCGATTTTCTCAGCATGATTCAGCGTGTGAATTCCGTTACGTGATTCCATTCGCTCGATTAAATGAATCTTCCCGGGATCGGATGAAGCGTACACAAGATCTACACATGCCTTATCGAGCGCTACGGGATCAAGGGAGGCCAAAATCCCCACATCTGCCATTTCGGGTGCAGCCGGACTTGAGTCGCAATCACAATCTACTGACAATTTATTCATAACGCTAATGTAAATAATATTATCTTTAGCATGATCGGCTATGGCGCTTGCTGCTTCGGCCATTGCTTCGAGCCATTCTTCCTGTTTTGGATTGCCCCACTCTGTGGTACTTGTACCAGCGGAATGAATCAACCTTTTACCATTGGATGAGGCAATGCCTATAGCCATGTTTTTGATCGCTCCTCCAAATCCAGCCATTGCATGTCCTTTGAAATGTGAAAGGATAACCGTAAAATCGTAGTTCAGGTAATCCTTTCCTACGATATCATAACTAAGGCGAGTTCCGTTTTTTACGGGAAGTTTCACTTCACCTTCTGCATCCATAATATCAACTTTTGCAATCTTTGTGAAACCATGATCAACAACAACCTTTCGGTGGCTTTCTGTGTTAGCTCGTTTCCCTTCGTAGGCAGTGTTACATTCAATAATTGTTCCTTTGACCGAATGGACAAAGTCAGCAATAAAAGAGGGTTGCAGGAAATTGTTTCCTCCCGGTTCGCCGGTTGTAACCTTTACGGCGACGTTTTTCCCCTCTGCTTTACGTCCCAATGCTTCATAGATTTTCATCAAGGCATAGGACGAAATTTCCTTTGTGAAATAAACTTTTGGTAAATTGTTTTTCCCTGTTTTCAGTAAACCGGGATCGAGTGTAATTTTTCCAAAATTTGAGCCAAAAGATGATTTTGTTAAAAGGGGAACAGCTGCTGAGCCTAAAATTATTTGAGTCCCTTTTTTTATAAATTTTCTTCTGTCCATAAGAATAAGTGTTTAAGGATTATTATATGATTTTTATTCCTTCTGTACGCTATTTGTAAATAATGTACCTTAATAGAGCAAATCCTCCAAATATTTGTAAAAGCATGCCGGGAATGGCAATGCGAAAATCTTGACTAGCGGTAAAAAAGTTACCGGTAAGTGCCCACTCTCCAAGTGTTCCTATAGTTTGATATGCCAGGACGACACCAAAAAGGATGGCAATAGATATTCGTTTGAAATAATTTGCAGCCAATCCGGCGACACCGGCAAGCAGCATCGATTTCATCAGGATAGCGGGAAGTAGAGCCAATGATGGCATTCCAAACAGTGCGCAATTTAGAACAGGTGAAAATATTGCAGTAAGTAATCCCACTCTCCATCCGTATTTATAAGCAGCAATCAATGTAAAAAAATAAATTGGAAGAAAAGTGATTCCTCCGTTCGGTATAAGATGAAAAAGTTGAGGAAAGACAATATTGCCTGCCACGAGGACAGTTGCAGCCAAATAAGCTTTAAGTTCCCGGTAATTTAGAGAATGCAATGTTAACGGTGTTGTTTTCATATACTTTTGTATTAAAAGATTTTCCTCATAGGAGAAATTATTACAAATAACAGTAAATACTTTTAGAAAAGATGATATATTTCAGTAACTTTCGTATTCTTCCTCCGATACTGGGCCAAGCCAAACAGCATTATTCCTGCTTGCTTGCGGAGTAATGCCAATGTGTACAAAGTCGCTATGAGGAGTAGCGCCATGCCAATGCACGACGTTCGGTTTGATTTCAATTATGTCTCCTGCTTTTAAGCGTCTTTTCGGTTGACCTTTTTCCTGATAATAACCTTCGCCTGAAGTACAAAGCAAAATTTGTCCATAAGGGTGCGAGTGCCAATGGTTGCGACTACCAGGAGCAAAGGTTACGTTATAAACTGTAGTATCGAGATTTTTTATATCTTCAGATAACATGGATAGCCAAGCTTCGCCTGTGAAATTAATTGAAACCTTTTGTCCTTTGGAAAAAATTTCTGTTGTTTTCATTTTGTCATTTATATTTTAGAAAACTATTTAGCATATTCCAAAATTGTTCTGATCATTTCTTCTGTATAAACGGATTCTGCGCCTGTCATGCGTGATATTCCGAATAGTTTTTCGACCAGTGTTGGAATGTCTTTTTCGGGAATGTTACCCTCTATGAGCGTTGTGGGAGTACCGATTTTCTGATACCATTGTTTTAACGCAAGGATGCCATTGTCTACTCCTTGTACATTAAAAACGTTTTTAGCAAATCGTTCCAATCTTTCCGAGAATTGACTTTTTTGCCACATCATCCACGCCGGAACGATAATCGAAAGGCCTGCTCCGTGAGGAATGTCATATTCCGCCGAAAGTGTATGTTCAATGAAATGCGTATCGTAACGATTGCCTTCCACGCCACAGAAGGTAGAGCCATTCAATGCTTGCGTAGCAGCCCATGCAAACTCGCCTCTTGCTTCATAATCAGTTGGATTATGCAATAAAATTTCTGTAGTTCGAATTACTGTTTTCAGGATATTCTCCACATAACCGGCAATGTATTCAGGAAAATAAGTTGCTGAAAAATAAAGGTCGAGACTGTGCGCGAAAATATCGGCAGCTGAATAGGCCAGGTATTCGTTGGTAACGGTGGCTTGTAATTCCGGATTGATCACTGAAACGGTAGGGAAAGTGGCTGGACCAGCCAAGCTGAATTTCTGTTTCGTTTTGTCATTAGTTACAACAGCAAAATTATTCATCTCGCTTCCGGTAGCAGCCAGCGTCATAATGTCGAAGATTCGCAAGGCTTTCGTTGGAACAGTTTTTCCGATAAAGAAATCCCATACGTCGCCTTCATACAAAGCTCCGGCTGCTATAGATTTGGAAGAGTCAAGAACGGAACCTCCCCCAATGGCTAATACCGCCTCTATATTTTTTGCTTTGGCTATTTCAACACCTTCATATACCTTACTCAAAATGGGATTACTTTTTACGCCGCCCAATGTTTCGAAACGGATGCCATTTTCGGCTAATGATTGAGCTACGGTGTCGAACAATCCGTTTTTTCGAATTCGATCAGAGCCGTATACAATTAATACGTTCGAAATGCCAAATTCTGAAATGTATTTTCCGATATTTTTTTCTTTACCTCTTCCGAATTCAATTCGGGTTGGATTGTAATAAGTGAAGTTTTTCATATTCGTTGTCGTTTAAAATTTTATTTAATCAATTGTAATTTAGTGAGCCACGATTTTATAGCGGTTTCGGAGTTATTTGCCATACTTCCTCGAATGGTCAAACAGGGAAGAACTATTGCTTGAGGGTACAATTTTTGAATATCCTGAACACTTCTCCCTGCTCCACTTCCTTCGTGTGTACAAAAAGGAGCGATTGTTTTTGCTGAAAAATCATACGATTCCAGAAAATTAAAAACAGCCATGGGAAAAGTATCCCACCAAATCGGATACCCAAGAACAATGAGATCATATTCCTCCATATTTTTTACGTTATTCACCAATTCAGGACGCAGATTATTCTCCAGTTCTGTTTTTGCCACTTCTGTAGCTTCATAATAATCTAAAGGGTACGAATAAGAAGTTTTGATCTCAAACAAATCGCCACCTGTTAAATTTTTAATCTTTTGTGCCACTATTTCCGTATTTCCAACAGGAAGATTTACTATTCTTCCATTTACATAATTATTCCCCTTTCTCGAGAAATAGGCAATGAGGCTTTTGCTGTATGATGTATTCATTTATCTGTCAATAAATTTGGCATTATCTCCGGAATAGCGGTCACCAACCAGTTTAATTTTTGCCGATTCGATTTCAATTTGTTGCAATTCTTCGTCGGTCAATTCAACGGATGTTGCCCCAATATTTTCAATTAAGCGTTCTATTTTGGTAGTTCCCGGAATAGGAACAATCCATGGTTTCTGAGCCAAAAGCCATGCCAGAGCAATTTGAGCCGGCGTTGCGTTTTTTCGAACGGCTATATTTTTCAATAAATCAACGAGCGCTAAATTGGCTTTTATATTTTCAGGACTAAGTCTTGGAACAGTGCTACGAAAATCCTTGCTGTCGAAAGTAGTATTTTCATTTATTTTCCCTGTCAGAAAACCTTTCCCAAGTGGACTAAAAGGAACCAGACCGATTCCAAGCTCTTCCAATGTTGGAATTATTTCTTTTTCGGGTTCACGCCAGAAAAGCGAATACTCGCTCTGCAAGGCTGTTACAGGACAAACTGCATGAGCACGTCGAATGTTTTTCACTCCTGCTTCCGAAAGTCCAAAATGTTTCACTTTTCCTTCATTGATCAAGTCACCCACTGTTCCAGCGACTTCTTCGATAGGAACATTAGGATCGACTCGATGCTGGTAAAACAAGTCAATGCAATCAATTCTCAATCGTTTCAGCGATTCTTCAGCCACTTTTCTGATCCTTTCGGGACGACTGTCCAACCCTTCGCCACCGATATTAAAACCAAATTTGGTAGCAATTACAACTTGACCTTTAAATGGTTCCAACGCTTCCCCAACCAACTCTTCGTTGATATAAGGACCGTAAACTTCTGCAGTATCAAAAAAAGTAATGCCTAATTCCACTGCTTTTCTAATAAGTTCGATGGATTGTTTTTTATCGGCAATTACGCCGTAACCATGACTTATTCCCATGCAACCGAGGCCAATCTCTGAAACTTCAAGTCCTCTTTTTCCTAATACTCTATTTTTCATGACCTTATTCCATTTAGTAATTTATTGTTCTTTGTCAATGCAAAGGTAAATGGACTTACAAGTAACTACCTTACTCAAATTACGGATTTACATACCAAAATTACTGCAATCCAATCATATCATTTATCTTATTGAAAAATATGCTTTATCTTTGAAACAAAAAAAAGATCATGAAAGATATAGTTAAAATCGATACGATAGCAGCATATAATTCCTTAAGAGGAGTTGAAACGTTGCATCCATTGGTAAGTGTAATAGAAATGTCGAAGACAAAACCGATACCGGGAATGCGTACACTTTTTGGTTTTTACTGTGTGTTTTTAAAAGAAGTAAAGTGTGGAGATTTGATGTATGGACGAAATACTTACGATTATCAGGAAGGAACACTTGTTTTTCTGGCTCCCGGGCAGATTTTGGGCGTCAATACAAAAGAAGTGATTCAACCCAAAGGCTGGGCTTTGCTTTTTCATCCCGATTTAATCAAAGGGACTTCGTTGGGACGCAATATCAAGAACTATACTTTTTTTTCGTACGAAGTAAATGAGGCTTTGCATTTATCGGAGAAAGAAAGACAAATTATCATTGATTGTCTGAAGAAAATTGAATACGAAATTAGCCAACCTATCGACAAACATAGTAAAACGCTTATTACCAATAATATCGAGTTATTCCTCAATTATTGTATGCGTTTTTACGACCGTCAATTCATTACTCGAAGCAATGTCAACAGCGATATTTTAACACAATTTGAAAGGTTGCTCGATGAATATTTTCAAGCGGGATTGACGCAAACCCTTGGTCTGCCTTCGGTGAAATATTTTGCCGATCAGTTTCATCTTTCACCAAATTATTTTGGCGATATGATCAAAAAAGAGACCGGGAAATCCGCACAAGAACATATTCAGCTAAAATTGATCGATGTGGCAAAGGAGAAAATTTTCGATCCCGAAAAGTCCATCAGTGAAATAGCCTATGAACTCGGTTTTGCCTATCCTCAACATTTTACACGAATGTTTAAAAAGCAAGTAGGAATGTCGCCGGCAGAATATAGGGCTGTGAAGTAGATGCAAAAGGTAGCGTAAATTAAACTGTGTAAAGATTTATTTTCTTAAAAAACTCTCTTCTTTTTATTAATAGGGTCATCCCTACGGGATTTTGTATTTTGGTTCGATATTTTTTTCTACCAAAAGGTTGTCCCTACGGGACAAAAATCAATTTTGCAATCTCCGTAAGAGCGTATATTTACGGTATGATTACATTTCCCATGTTCTATTAATCATACCCTACGGGACAAAACAAATTTCGTAAGCTCCGTAAGAGAACGCATACCTACGGGACAATTACATTCCCATGCTTTGTAAAATTACATCCGTGGAATAATATTTCATAAGCTCCGTAGGAGCATATAATCATACAATCATTTTACATAGCCCAGCAGGGCGACCGTTCTTTAATTATAAAACTGTTATCATAGGGTCATCCCTACGGGATTTTGTGTTTTGGTTCGATATTTTTTTCTACCAAAAGGTTGTCCCTACGGAACAAAATCAATTTCGCAATCTCCGTTGGAGCGCATATTTACGGTATGATTACATTTCCCATGTTCTGTTAATTACCCTACGGGACAAAACACATTTCGTAAGCTCCGTAAGAGCGTATACCTACGGGACAATTATATTCCCATGCTTCGTAAAATTACATCCGTAGAATAATATTTCATACGCTCCGTAGGAGCATGCTTATGGTAGAATAATATAATCACGCAACCATTTTATAAAGCCCCCGCGGGGCGACCGTTCTTTAATCGTAAAAATCAAATACATATTCGTCCTTATATTCAATTTCAAATTTCATCAACATATCCAAATATTCTTCTTTGAATGTTTTCAACTGATGATGCTTTTCCTGATTCATAATGTATTGAATTACTTCATTCCGTTGAGAACGCGAATAAGAAAATGCTCCGTATCCTTCTTGCCACTGAAACTTCCCCTTGACGAAACGATTATCATTAATCCATTTGGAAGATACAGCTTTTAAATCTCGCATCACATCGGAAACCCTCAAGCTCGAAAGTAATTCAAAAAACACATGAACATGGTCTCTCCATCCTCCAATAGATAAAGGAAACACATTGTCATTCTTTAAAATTCCCGACATATATTTATGCAAGTTGTCACGAAAACTGTCAGTTATTATATTTTCTTAGCCTTTAACGGCAAAAAACGCAATGGATATTGATTTGTGAGTAAGTATTAGCCATTTATGCAACAAATTTATTGAGTGAAACATTACCTTTTATGTACTCAGTATCGCGAAACGCAATTTAGAAACGAGCGCTAAAAAAATGATTTTATAAAAAAATCCCTCTGAACTTACAAAACAATTTAAATATTTCAAGACGAATCAAAGGAATATTTATTGGCTAACAGACTTCGTTTAACTCAGTTATTCACATCTTCGTAAGCTTGTTTTATTTTGTCCACCTGTTCTTTGTGTTTTTTGGCCTTGTAACGTTGGATATTTCTCACCGGATCGAGGTCGATGTCGCGATAGCGGGGCGTAATGAAATTTCGCAAGGAACGCATCCATTCGGGCGAATCGTCATCGGCATAGAGGCCTAAGTCGTAATCGTTACGGGTGTGTTGGGTGAATTGAGAAATGCTTCGTGCGTCGGGGACAGGATGAATTTTTCCGTCGGAATAGTCGATGGCTGCTCTGTCGGGTTGCGAAGATCCCGGAATTCTTGCTTTTTCGGCTATCTCTTTTTCCGTTTTTACGATTTCTTCGGGAGTGACCGGCCAGTTTGAAATGACATTGTCGTAGCGAGAGGGTAATTTGGTAGTAGGAGAAACTTTTAAAACTCCGGAATTCTGATTTTGAGATTGTTGAGGGTTTTTGTATTGAAGTTTGGGTGCTGAATCGAGTCCCGAATTTTTAATCGATTCTTTCAACCTGTTTTTAAAAAGTTCGTCGGTTTTTTGAGCATCTACCTGCTGAGTGATCGCCAGAAGAACAACGATCAACACAAAATACGTTGCAGTATGGAGCAGATGATCCATTTTTATTATGGTAAACTTCTTACCGTCGGAAATATTTATAGCTCCATCTCAAAACTATAGGAGCCAATAAGATTGCCGTCGGCAAAAAGATCGGTTTTGTAGGTGCCGGGCATTAAATATTCCTGAATATCCCAATACATCGTAACGGGAGTTTCCTCACCACCATATTCGATGGTTCGTTTCACGGAATATTGAATATCGCGATTTTCGTACCGAAAAGTATTGGCCGAGCTTTTTGTCAGCACATTTCCGTCCGGAGCGAGTATTCGTGCGTAAATAGTTCGTTCACCGGGTTCGGCCGTGATGTTGCGAGCTATGGTGAATGAAATAACAAATCGGGTACTCCGACTAAGACGTTTCTGCTCTTTACCCCGATCATTTACCGCTTTCACACTTATGTTCACCGCATTTAACTGTGCGGCAAGCGATACTTTTTCCGACAACTGTTCTCGTTCCTTCGCTATCTGATTCAAGGTGCGGCTTGTTTCCTGATATTGTTGGGTGATTTGCCTATTTTCGGCACGCAACTGTTCGTTTAGTTGGTTGAGCGAATCGATTTGAACAATATATGAGCGCAACACTTTTCGAAGAGTAGTCAATTCGTCTTTCAGTCTTTTAATTTCCTTCTGATTAGAGGCCTTAGTCATGCGTAACTCTTCTTGCAGCCGTTGAACTTTGGCTTGTTCGTTCTGGAGTTTGTAAAGAAGAGAATCGTTTTGTACGCTGAACTTAAACCCTTCATATTGAAGCAAAATAGCTTCGTACTCGTCTTCCAGTTCTTGTTTTTCGATCGTGTATTGTTCTTTCAAATCGTTCACCTGCCGGCTTTTGCTTACGGCAAATCCTATCACAATTGCCAAGACCACGATCAATACTCCAACAAGAGCTATGAGCTGCGGGGTTCGTTCTTTGAAATCGATTTTCATGAAAAACAGTCGTTTCGTTGTAATGCAGACAAAAGTAATCCATTTTGAATAAAAAGCCAATTGTTAAAACCTCTTTTTGTTTAATTTAAGATTACATTTACCCAATCAGTAATACAAATCTTTCTGCAGAGATTTAGGGACAATAAAAGCATAAGACCGATCAGACGAAATACTTGTAATATCCGGCCTTCGGGTGCGGTGATTTAAAAAATAGACTGAAGTGTTTGCGTAGTAAATTCTTCCAGAAACAACATTCCTTTAAAAGAGTTTCCTTTGGGATTAAGACGTGGGCTCCAAACGGAAATGGCATATTTGCCGGGTAAAACGGCAACGATGCCGCCTCCAACGCCACTTTTGCCCGGCAATCCGACTTTGAAGGCAAATTGGCCGGCTTCGTCGTAAAAGCCACAAGTCTGCATCAATGCATTGGTGCGTTTGGTACGGCTCGACGATAGAATTTGTTTGCCCGAATAGGGTACAATGCCATTGTTGGCCAGGAAAAGAAAACTATCGCTCAATTCGCGACAACTCATTTCGAGCGAACAAAGATGAAAATACAGGTCCATCACTACATCGATGTCGTTACGAATGTTCCCGAACGATTTCATCAGATTGATTAGGGCATAGTTGCGAAAGCCTGTTTTCTTCTCCGAATAGGCGACGAGCGGATTGTAATCGATGGTGTGATTGCCGCACAAATCGCGTACGAACGAGCGAATATTGTCTTTTGGCGAAGCCAGTTCGCCGGCAAGAATGTCGCAAACCACAATGGCGCCCGCGTTGATGAACGGATTGCGTGGAATGCCTTTGTCGTATTCGAGTTGAACCAATGAATTGAAGGGCGTTCCGGCAGGCTCCACATCCATTCGTTCCCAAATCGTGCTTTTAATTTGCGAGTAGGCCATGACAAACGAAAAGACTTTGGCAATACTTTGTACGGAAAAACGAATATCGGAATCGCCAAAATCATAATGTTGTCCATCCACCGTAGACAGGTGTACTCCGAAATGATCCGGATTTACGTTTGCCAATTCGGGAATATAATCGGCAACTTTGCCGGTATCTTCCATATCGTTGAGGGAATCGTATATTTCGCTGAAAATTTTTTTCAAATCCATCGTCTTTTCTGTTTATTGATACTGAATATAAATCGGTTGAGGCTTCAGATGTAAAAGCTCATCGGGAGTAAGCATCCTGTGCGGAGGACGTTTCAGGTCGTTTTTATAGAAAAGTTTGAATCCAGTAAACTGGACAGGCTCGTTTTGGATATAGCGTTTGTAAGTGTCCAATTTTAGTTGCGGTGCTCCCCATCCGTCCATGTTAATTACGATTTGCACTTCGGGCTGAAGCCGAATGTTCCGATAGTTGGTGATCATTCCCTGTGTAAATCTGTGAACGACGAGTATTTTGGGCGATAAATGGTTTTCGCGAACGAGTTTCGCCAAATAGTCGACGCAAAAGTTGATATCCTTTGCGTCCAGTGTACCGATTTTTTCTCCGGGCAGACCACCGTTTTTCATCGAGAACTCGGGGTCGATTGCGAGGTGAACATTCGATTTTTTCAGATAGTTTTCCAACAACGGAACTTCTTCTTCCACACTACTCAATCCTACCTGAACATCAAGGAACACGATGGCATCGCCCATTTTTGCTATCGCCAATGCCGAATCGATCTGCGAAGACGGCATGCGCATCCGGTATGAATTATCTTTCATCGGTACACTTTGTGCAACGACGGCGATATAGTGAATGGCCGGCTGAACAGGCGTGGTCGGATCGGCTTTTTCCCATTTGTCGATTTCCCCGTTCAGTTTTGTCCATAAATCATTCGGGGGCAATTCTCCCAATATACCCATGTTTTTGGAATAAAGGTTGCCGTAGTAAGCTATGATACGTTTGAAGGGCAGGATAGCCCCTTCCAGGGGTAACGGTTGATTGGCTACCGGCCATAGTCCGGTTGTGTCGCCATTGGCTATTTGCATGAGCTTATTTTGATAGGACGCGGAATCGACGTATGAAATCTTTTTTAATTCTTCTTTTGAGGTATATTTTGCTAATGGACTTGGTTGTGAATCCGTAGGATCGCTTTGCATTTTTCCCGATTTTGATGTGCATGAAAATACGGACAAAAAAATAAGAA
The DNA here is from genome assembly GCA_029975415.1 of Dysgonamonadaceae bacterium. Taxonomy (GTDB): domain Bacteria; phylum Bacteroidota; class Bacteroidia; order Bacteroidales; family Dysgonomonadaceae; genus Seramator. The sequence goes on from JARKPE010000061.1 coordinate 15,104, forward strand.
ATATGAGAAACGGCTTAAGGCGACTTGCTTTCATTCGGTTGAAGTAAGTATATGTTGGATATTTTTACAAAAGTACATGATAATTCTTAAATGATATACAGATAAATAAAAATATCTAATAAAAGGAGTAGCAAATCTTCGATTCAGGGATGTTTTTGTCGGGATATTTCCGTTTTTTTAAGTATCTTTATCCCCTGTAAGATTTTATTTAAATATGATGAATTTGATGAATTATATGATAAAAAAGAAAATTTTTTTGACGGCTTTTTTCGCTTCTATTGCATTTCATCTTTCGGCCGACGAGGGAATGTGGATGCTTCAATTACTCCAGCAGCAAAAATATCCTGAAATGAAGTCACTTGGATTGAAATTGACGGATTATGATATTTATAATCCTGACGGTTCGTCCATAAAAGATGCCGTAGTGCAGTTTGGAAACGGTTGTACGGGGGAGGTGATTTCGTCGCATGGATTGGTACTTACCAATCATCATTGTGGATACGCATCAATTCAAAACCACAGTTCATTGAAGAACAATTATCTCGAAGAAGGATTCTGGGCGATGTCTCGAGAGCAGGAATTACCCAATCCCGGACTTACTGTAACCTTCATCGAACGAATCGACGATGTTACCGATTTCGTGAAACAATGCCTTGAGCGTGATGCCGCAAAAGATTCGTTAGGCGTGTTCTATCTTTCCCCGTCATATCTGAAAAGCATTGCGAGCGAACGAGTTGGCGAAGTTGTACTGAAAAACATACAGGGTCTCGATTTCGAAATAAAGCCTTTTTACAACGGGAATCGGTATTATATGTTCACAAAAAAAATATATTCCGATATTCGATTGGTTGGAGCTCCGCCCAGTTCTATAGGAAAGTTTGGAGCCGATACCGACAATTGGATGTGGCCTCGACATACCGGCGATTTTTGCGTTTTCCGCATCTATGCAGATAAAGACGGGAATCCCGCACCTTATTCTCCATCTAACGTTCCTCTCAAGCCCAAACGTTGGCTCACCATTTCCTCGCGTGGTATTAACGAAAACGATTTTGCTATGATTATCGGCTTTCCAGGAACAACTTATCAGTATTTTACATCGTGGGAGGTGCAGGAGCGTCGTGATATTGATAATGCCGTACGCATCAATATACGAAACATACGACAAAAAGCGATGCTTGAAGAGATGTTGAAAGATCCAGCCGTCAAAATACAGTATTCTTCAAAGTATGCCGCATCAACTAATGGGTATAAAAGTGCGATCGGGGCTAATTGGGCTATCGATAAGCACAATTTTGTAGATGTCAAGCGTCGGAAACAACTTCAATTGCATCAATGGGCACTAAATAATAACTGCGGTGAATATATAAGTGCCATCGATGCGATTCGCAGTGCAGTTGATCAAAGAGCCAATCTCCGTTTTCGCGAGCGAATGCTTTCGGAAGCCATTCTTATGGGAATAGAATTTTCAAAAGTGCGTTACTCCAATGCCGACTCTCTTCTCCAAGCGCTTTCGAAGGAAGACAAAGCTGCTATCGGAAAATTTACCGACGCTTTGCAATCTGATTATCGACTTTTTGCAAACAAAGACTATAATCCGATGGTGGATCAAAAAGTTTCAAAGGCTCTTTTGTCCGAATATGTACGCCTTATACCGCGCAACGAACAGCCCTTGATTTTCGAGGAACTTTATTCGCGTTTCGATGGAGATATCGATGCATTTGTACATGCAATTTTCGCTACATCAATCTTTGGGAGCGAACAAAACTTGCAGCGCTTTCTTGCAGGCAAGCGAAAAGACAAACAGCTAAAATCTGATCTCATGTTTCGTTTCGCTCAGTCTGTCAATTCGGAATATGATAGATTGCAAATGCAACTTAATGCGCTGAAACGACCCTACGATGAGGCTCGCAAGAAATACGTAGAAGGAATTCTGGCAATGGATGGCGAGTTAAATCTTTTTCCCGATGCCAATCTCACACTGCGATTAACTTACGGGAAAGTGAAAGGGTACAGGCCGCGCGATGCGGTATTTTACGATTATCAAACTACAATGGATGGTATTATCGAAAAAGAAGATTCGACCAATTGGGAATTTGTGGTGCCTGAAAAATTGAAACATTTATACCAAAATTCGGATTTTGGAACTTATGCAATGTCTAACGGCAAAATGCCTGTTGCATTTATAGCCGATACACATACTACGGGTGGAAATTCAGGAAGTCCCGTAATGAATGGGAGTGGGGAGCTTGTTGGCGTCAATTTCGATAGAAACTGGGAGGGCGTTGGTGGTGATATACAATACCTTCCCGATTTTCAGAGGAGTATTATTGTGGACATTCGTTATGTGCTATTTGTCATTGAGCATTATGCCGGCGCCAAGCACCTGATTGATGAAATGGATATCCATTAAAAATTTCAGAAATCTAAAAGAGTTGATAGTCGAAAAAAATTCTCGAAAGTTTTTAATTTTCAGAAAATTCCTTATTTTTGTATTATCGACAGGGGTCGATAACTAAACTGAAAAAAGTCATGAAAACAAAAATTATCTACGGTTTGGTCATCTGTAGTATTGTGCTTCTTGTTCAGAGTTGCGCATCGCAGAAGTCAACATCATCCAATCCTACTGCTGCTCGTTTGGTTGGCCTATGGGAAGTGAAAGCCGAGCATCGCAGTGATGAAAAAGGCTACAAACGCATGCCTCACGGAATGTTTAAACTGATTTTGCCTAACGGCAAATTTGTGAATTTTATGACTACAAACAGAGGAGCTATCATTACAGTTGATGGTACGTATGTCGTCAAAGGGGATTCTCTCTATATCGAGAAGATTGATCATTCCTTTAACAAAAGCCAAATCGGAATGGACAATCCACTCTATTTGAGATTATCGAATGATAATTTTATGTATTTAAAGTGGTTTCAAGCCATTGACGAATTCAATCAGCAACAAAATCGATGGATTGAAGAGATTTGGCAGCGGGTAAAACGAGAAGGGATGAATAGAAGTACTTTTGCGCTGCAACAGGAGTTGAGAACTATTCTCGAAGACCAGGAAGTTATTGACTATATCATCCAATGAGATTCTTTCTCGCGGATTTGGGTAACGAGGTATGTCAAATTTGATTGGAAAACAACTTTTTGTGCAGCGAATAAAGGGAATTATGTGATAACCAATAAAATATGTGCTAATATTTCAATATCGGGCAATCTAAAAGGAAAATGTGGATTTATGGTTTTTGGAATCTGTTTCCTATAGTGATAATGTCCTGAAAATGAAACCTCTCGTTTGTTTGATTTTAGAGGGGGAACACGATTATGAGAGTTGCGTAGGTAAAACAAGAGCGATGTATGGAGAAGGTACGGCGCAAATACGACGAGAGTGGGATTCGAACAACTGAGAAATAGCGAAATGAAAAAATATCATAATCACGGCACTACCTAATACTCATGCTTGTTCATTTAAGAGAAGGATCTCTTACGAAAAGAGTGATTTTCTAAACAACTCTGCTCTCTATATAAAGGGTACTATTCAATGTGTGCCGGAGAAGATATGAAGGTAGAGAAACTTGGAAATGAGTGTGTCATCGGAAATTTGTGAGGCAAACTCAATTTGATTACCATAATATTTTACATAGAGCCGTTTGTTTATTACTAAACGTAGTTTTAACGAGCAGCTTCTCTTAACAGGCATTGTCCTGTTTTTTTTTGTTAAATAATTTCTTTTGTTAATTATTTTAAGCAATTTTGCATTTAAAGAAATTGCGATTATTATCGGGTAATCGCGATTTTTCGGTAATTTTACTTAAACATCTATTAATCAATATGCTATGAATTATTTCTATTTAGTACCTTTTGCTTCCCTTTCTGCGCTTGGTTTTGCTATGTATTTTTTTAAAAAGATGATGCGTGAAGGAGAAGGCACCGAAAGAATGAAGACCATCGCTCAATTTGTGCGCGAAGGAGCTATGTCGTATCTCAAACAGCAGTATAAGGTTGTAGTCATCGTTTTTGTCATACTCTCTATTATTTTTGGGATTATGGCATATTTTGGACTACAAAACAATTGGGTGCCATTCGCATTTCTCACCGGCGGTTTTTTTTCGGGTCTGGCCGGCTTTTTTGGTATGAAAACGGCCACCTATGCATCTGCTCGTACGGCGAACGCAGCAAAAACGTCCCTGAATAAAGGTTTGCAGGTTGCTTTTCGTTCGGGAGCAGTGATGGGACTTGTCGTGGTCGGGTTGGCATTGCTCGATATCTCGATTTGGTACCTCATCCTCGACTATTTTGTAGAGGATGCCGAGCCGGGACATAAGCTCATCATGATAACAACCACCATGCTTACTTTTGGTATGGGAGCCTCCACACAGGCACTATTTGCTCGCGTTGGCGGAGGCATATACACTAAAGCTGCCGACGTTGGAGCTGATTTGGTGGGGAAAGTTGAAGCCGGAATACCAGAAGATGATCCGCGCAATCCGGCTACCATTGCCGACAATGTTGGAGATAATGTAGGCGACGTCGCCGGAATGGGCGCCGATCTTTACGAATCTTACTGCGGTTCGATTCTCTCTACTGCCGCACTTGGTGCATCGGCTTTTATTTCCAATCCTCAAATGCAATCGAATGCTGTGTTTGCGCCCATGATTATTGCCTCGATTGGCGTCTTTCTTTCTATTCTTGGAATTTTTCTGGTCAGAACAAAAGAAGATGCAACGATCAAAACGCTCATGTCCGCCCTTAATCGAGGAGTCAATACGAGCGCTGTTCTCATTGCGGGGAGTGCCATGCTCATACTTTATTTGCTCGGATTCGAAAACTGGCTTGGTCTTTCGTTTTCGGTGATTGCAGGGCTGCTTGCCGGTATTATTATCGGACAGGGCACCGAATATTTTACTTCGCATGCCTATCGCCCGACTCAAAATATTGCAAAAAGTGCCCAGACAGGTCCGGCTACAGTCATCATAGCCGGTATGGGATCCGGAATGATTTCGACGGTAATTCCTGTGATAACAATTGTTATAGCTATTTTGGTTTCATATCTCAGTCCGATTGGTTTCGATGTCAAAAATATGCTTACGGGTAATAATCTCAGTATGGGTTTGTATGGCATTGCCATTGCGGCTGTAGGCATGTTGTCCACGCTTGGGATTACTCTTGCAACCGATGCTTATGGGCCCATTGCCGATAATGCCGGGGGAAATGCCGAGATGAGCGGGCTCGATCCCGAAGTACGTCGCCGTACGGATGCGCTTGATGCGCTTGGAAACACGACGGCCGCAACGGGGAAGGGATTTGCCATAGGTTCTGCGGCTCTCACAGCATTGGCGTTGTTAGCTTCGTATATGGAAGAAATTCGCATGGGAATGTTACGTCTTGGGAACAATATCATGCAATTTGCAAATGGTGATACCGTGGAAGTTGCGAGAGCGAGTTTTCTCGATTTTATGGATTATTATCAGGTTACACTGATGAATCCTAAGGTTTTATCCGGAGTTTTCGTTGGATCGATGATGGCCTTTCTTTTTTGCGGCTTAACGATGAATGCAGTAGGACGCGCTGCCCAGAAAATGGTGGAAGAGGTTCGGCGTCAGTTTCGCGAAATAAAAGGTATTCTCACCGGCGAAGGAACTCCCGATTATGCACGTTGTGTGGCTATCTCCACAAAAGGAGCGCAGAAGGAAATGCTTCTTCCCTCCATTTTAGCCATTTTGACACCTATTCTCACCGGAATTTTACTGGGAGTTTCGGGTGTTATGGGTTTGCTCGCAGGCGGATTAGGATCGGGATTCGTGTTGGCCGTTTTCATGGCCAATTCAGGCGGAGCTTGGGATAATGCCAAGAAATATATCGAAGAAGGCAATCTGGGAGGTAAGGGTGCTGATGCTCACAAAGCTGCTGTTGTAGGAGATACAGTGGGCGATCCGTTTAAGGACACATCGGGCCCTTCACTCAATATACTCATCAAACTTATGAGTATGGTATCTATTGTGATGGCGGGACTTACCGTATCGTGGAGCTTGCTTTGATAGAGTAAAGGTTTTATAAGAATTAGAAGAATAATTCCTGGCGCATATAGGCTTTATAGTCAATGTGCGCCAGTTTATTAGTTTTGTGTATAGTTTTTTTTAGGAAGCAATTGCTATTTGTAATCGTTCTATTTTTTTAATGAATAGAAAGGTTGCTCGCTTTATCGAGCATTTTTTATTTATGTCCTACATTATGAGGATTTTGATCATACAGCTTTTCCCTAAGATACTTATCTGTTTTTTGGGTAAAAATGGATCAAAACTTAATTACGGATTTTTTTCCATAATTTTCTGAAGATTTATGACGAGATCATTCCAAAAAAATGTATCTTTGCGGCACAAAAAACGTGCTTTAATTTCACAGCAATATACATATATTTCGAAAAAGCTGATTGAAAACAGGTTGATCAAAAAAACATATAAGCTACTTTATTAAAAATAGATATGGCTAATCGCATCACTATTAAAAAAGGCTTACAAATTCCTCTGGCCGGAAGAGCTGAAGAAGTTTTTCGCGGGACAGTAACCAGCGAATTTGTAAAAGTCTGTCCTGATGATTTTCACGGGATCATTCCAAAATTAGCAGTGAAGGTGAATGATCGGATCGAAGCCGGAAGTGCACTGTTTTACGACAAACAGCATCCCGACATGTTGTTCGCTTCTCCTGTAAGTGGTGTTGTGACCGAGATCGTAAGAGGCGAAAAACGTAAAATTCTCCACGTTGACATTAAGGCCGATAAGGATATTCAATACGAAGATTTCGGGAAAAAACAAATTTCGGCTCTTTCGACAGATGAAATCAAAAGTGCTCTTCTGAGAGCCGGTATTTGGTTTCTGATCAAGCAACGACCTTACGATATTGTTGCCAATCCCGACAAGTTGCCTCGCGATATTTTCGTGACGGGTTTTGATACGGCTCCTTTGGCACCTTCCTACGACTTTATCCTTCAGGGACAGGAAGATGATCTTCAAACAGGTTTTGATGCTCTTTCCAAACTTACCAAAGGCAAGGTTTATCTTTCCATAAGCACGAAGACCTCCAATAAAGGATTGCGTGAAGCGCGAAACGTGATACTTACCGAATTTGAAGGCCCACATCCGGCAGGAAATGTCGGAGTGCAGATCAATCACATTAAACCTGTAAACAAGGGGGAAACAGTTTGGACGCTTTCGGCATTGGATGTTGTCATCATCGGCCGTTTATTTAATAAGGGTATTGTCGATCTAACTCGTACGGTTGCATTGACAGGCTCTGAGGTTAAGAAGACAGGGTATTACAAAATGACAATCGGTACCGGATTGAAATCTATCTTCAAAAACAATGTAACCGAAGGAATACCGTTGAGGTACATCAGTGGCAATCCTCTCACCGGTATAAAGATTGACGAAGATGGCTTTCTCCATGCTTACGATTCGCAAATCACCGTAATACCGGAGGGTGTAGGTGTTCATGAGATGTTTGGATGGGCTTCACTGTCACCCAATCGCTATAGTGCTGGATGCACCTATCCGAAACTTCGAAAGGAATATCGATTGGATGCTCGGATTTTGGGTGGCCAAAGAGCTATTATAGTTTCCAATGAATACGATCAGGTTTTTCCCATGGATATTTATCCGGAACAGTTGATCAAAGCCACAATCGCTTTCAATATCGATAAGATGGAGCAACTCGGAATTTATGAGGTAGCTCCCGAAGATTTCGCATTGTGTGAATTTGTGGATACTTCGAAGCTTGAAATACAGAAAATTATTCGAACCGGCTTAGATTTGCTTCGCAAAGAGATGGAATAGAAATGATTTTCGTAAGAATAGAAACTTTCGACCGATTTTTTGTGCTTCCGGTCTTCTATTCAACATTGTTTTCATTGTCTTAATTAAAGTAAGAAAAATAACAAATAAATATCTTGATTCATGTCTTTAAGAAATTATATCGATAAGATAAAGCCCAATTTCGAAGAAGGCGGAAAGTTTTATTGGCTGCATTCTACCTTTGATGCTTTCGAAACTTTCTTGTATGTGCCTGATACTACTTCGAAATCGGGAGTGCATATTCACGATGCGAGAGACTCGAAGCGAACGATGATTATCGTTGTCTTCGCGCTTATGCCTGCATTGCTGTTTGGGATGTATAATGTCGGACTTCAGCACTATCTTGCTATTGGTCAAGATGTCGGTTTCTGGACAAAATTCTTTTACGGATTGCTATCCGTATTGCCACAAATCGTAGTTTCTTACGTTGTGGGATTGGGGATTGAGTTTGCGATGGCACAAATAAAGCATGAAGAGGTATCGGAAGGTTTTTTGGTCACGGGAATACTTATCCCTATGATCTTGCCTGTTGATACTCCGTTATGGATGATTGCCGTTGCCACTGCGTTTGCAGTAGTATTCGCTAAAGAAGTGTTTGGAGGTACCGGGTATAACATATTCAATGTTGCTCTCATTGCTCGTGCATTTTTGTTCTTTTCCTATCCGTCCAAGATGTCGGGTGATCAGGTTTGGGTTCGCACCGGTAGTACTTTTGGAATGGGTAAGGGAACTGTAGTTGATGGATTTTCGGGAGCTACGCCTCTCGGCCAGTTGGCTACTACAGATGCTCATAGTTTTGCGGATTTCTCTTTCAGAGGAATTTCAGGACAACCACTAACGACCAGTGATATGTTTTTTGGTTTTATACCCGGTTCTGTAGGTGAAGTATCTACTCTTGCCATATTGTTGGGCGCCATTCTTCTGATTGCTACCAATGTCGGAAGTTGGAAAACCATGCTCTCCGTATTTTTGGGAGGATTGTTCACCGTCACTCTCGTGAATTTATTCGCGGTAAATGCGGCAATGGAGATGACTGCCAACTATCACTTTTTACTCGGAGGATTTGCATTTGGCGCAGTTTTTATGGCCACCGATCCTGTAACCTCTGCGCGAACAGAAACCGGTAAATGGATATACGGTTTTCTTATTGGATTGATCGCCATTACCATTCGCATTTTCAATCCGGGTTATCCGGAAGGAATGATGCTCTCTATATTGTTTATGAACGCTTTTGCTCCGCTCATCGACTTCTACGTGGTGGATGCCAATATCAAAAAACGACTGAAACGCGTTGAAGTGAAAAAATAGAGAAAAATAATTAGGAAAGGAACGATGTTATGAATAGAGAAAATAATGTTTATACCATTCTATATGCCTCGATTATGGTGATTATCGTCGCCATTGTTCTGGCATTTACCCACCAATCGTTGAGTGAGCAGCAGACCAAGAATGTGAACATCGATAAAATGCAACAAATTCTTCGCTCGCTGCATATCAATGTATCTGCCAACGAAGCCGAATCTAAATATAACGAGTTGATAAAAAATTCTTATTTGGTTACTCCTCAAGGAGAAAAAGTGGAAGGATCGGAGGGTACAAAAACTACAGATCCGGCCTTTGCAACAGACATAGCGGTAGATGCCAGCAAGGGGTTGCCCGTTTTCGAAGCAGAAATCGATGGCAGGACAATTTATATTTTGCCCATGTCCGGTAAAGGTTTATGGGGGCCGATATGGGGATATATAGCAATAGAGTCGGATGGCAGTACTGTGTATGGCGCAGATTTCAGCCATCAGGGTGAGACTCCGGGTTTGGGTGCTGAAATAGCAACACCCCGATTTGGTGGTCAATTTGATGGCAAGCACTTGTTTAGAGATAATACTTTTACCTCTATTGCAGTAGTGAAACCCGGTCAATCAGTCAACGACAGAGATTACGTAGATGGAATTTCGGGGGGCACCATCACCAGCAAAGGTGTAAATGCGATGTTGCTCGAAAGTGTCGGACAGTATAAAAACTTTTTAATGAATCTGAATGCCGCTAAAAAATAGCGGTCAAAAAAAAATAATGTACTATGGCATTATCAAACAAGACCAAAGCGGTGTTATTAGGCCCGCTCAATAAAAATAACCCTATTATAATTCAGGTTTTGGGTATTTGTTCAGCTCTGGCTGTAACATCCAAACTCGAACCGGCTCTCGTAATGGCGATTGCTGTAACAATTGTAACGGCTTTCAGTAATGTTATTATTTCGATGTTGCGAAATACTATTCCCAACCGAATAAGAATCATTGTTCAACTTGTGGTGGTTGCCACACTTGTAACTTTGGTAAGTGAAGTTTTAAAAGCCTTTGCTTATGATGTCAACAAACAACTTTCGGTTTTTGTGGGATTGATCGTTACCAACTGTATTCTGATGGGACGTCTCGAAGCATTTGCCCTCGGCAATGGACCTTGGCCTTCGTTTCTCGACGGCATAGGTAACGGACTCGGCTACGGATGGATTTTAGTAGTAGTTGGGTTTGTCCGTGAATTGTTTGGGTCGGGCTCGCTTTTGGGTTATCCGATCATTCCTAAATCGTTTTATGAGGCAGGATATCAAAACAACGGATTGATGATGCTTGCGCCAATGGCATTATTGCTTATCGGTGTCATCATTTGGATACACAGATCCCAAAATAAGGAATTGCAGGAAGCCGCATAACAACGCTATTGATTTTGGAATAATAATTCTTGCATTTTTTTCGGTTTATTTCATTAAGCAGAAACATTAAATATAACTAAATAAATAATGGAAGCTATTAGTTTAATTGTTAGGTCGATATTTGTCGATAATATGATTTTTGCATACTTTTTGGGTATGTGCTCTTTCCTGGCAGTATCGAAAAACGTTAAAACAGCACTTGGATTGGGTATTGCCGTAACGTTTGTTTTGTCGCTGACAGTACCTATTAACTATATGCTCGAAAATTATGTGCTCAAAGCAGGTGCGCTGAGGTGGTTGGGCGATCAGTTTGCTGAAGTTGATTTAAGCGTGTTCAGCCTTCTTATATTCATTGCGGTAATTGCTTCTTTCGTTCAGCTTGTCGAAATGGTTATTGAACGTTTCAGCCCATCTCTTTATGCTTCTCTCGGAATTTTTCTTCCTTTGATTGCGGTTAACTGTGCAATATTAGGAGGATCGTTGTTTATGCAGCAACGCGAATTTGCAGACGTAGGTATTGCTACAGCATACGGTTTTGGTTCGGGTATTGGATGGTTGCTTGCAATAGTGGGCATGGCAGCTATTCGTGAAAAGCTTGAATATTCGAATGTTCCCAAACCTTTGAAAGGGCTGGGTATCACGTTTATTCTTACGGGATTGATGGCTTTCGGATTTATGAGTTTTTCGGGAATCAACATATAACTAATCTTTTATTAAGATAAAGACAAGATAAATTTTCTGAATAAATTAATTAATCAAATATGAGTTTGCTACTAAATGCCGGCGGGTTGACAATTATTACAAGTGTTGTCGTATTTTTGGTTATTATTTTGATTTTGGTAGTCGTTATATTGGCTGCAAAAGCAAAACTGATGCCTTCGGGCAATGTTGTGATTACCATAAACGAAAAGAAGAAACTGGAAGTTCCAATGGGAGGAACGTTACTGACCACGTTGCAATCACAAAATATTTATCTTTCGTCGGCATGCGGTGGAAGTGGTACATGTGGACAATGTCGTTGCCAAATATTTGAAGGCGGTGGAGAGATATTGCCAACCGAAAAAGGCCATTTCAATCGCAAACAACAGTTGGATCACTGGCGATTGAGTTGTCAGGTGAAGGTGAAGGAAAATATGTCTATCAGGGTGCCTGAAGAAGTATTCGGAATTAAAGAATGGGAATGCAAAGTGATATCCAATCACAATGTCGCGTCCTTTATCAAGGAATTCGTCGTAAGATTGCCTGAAGGCGAAAAATTGGAATTTATACCTGGTTCCTATAGTCAAATCAGAGTTCCGGCTTATGATACTATTAAATATTCCGATTTTGTCATTGACGAGGAATACAAACCGGAATGGGACAGGATGAAAATGTGGGATCTGCAAGTTAAAAATGACGAGGAGACGATTCGAGCGTACTCCATGGCGAATTATCCTGCGGAAGGGAACGATATTATTAAGTTGAACGTGCGTATAGCTACACCTCCTTTTGATCGGGCAAAAAATACGTGGATGAATGTGAAACCGGGTATAGCTTCTTCTTATATTTTCAGTCTAAAGCCTGGTGACAAGGTGCTTATGTCGGGTCCTTATGGCGAATTTCATCCTATTTTCGACAGCAAGCGTGAAATGATGTGGATTGGTGGTGGTGCCGGTATGGCTCCCTTGCGTGCGCAAATCATGTATATGACGAAGACACTCAAAACTACCGATCGTAAGATGTCTTTTTTCTATGGCGCACGTGCACTTATAGAAGCGTTTTACCTCGAAGATTTTTACGAACTCGAGAGAGAATTCCCCAATTTTACATTTCATTTGGCTCTCGACCGTCCCGATCCGGCAGCCGATGCAGCCGGCATAAAATTTACACCGGGATTTGTTCATCAGGTGATTTACGAAACTTATCTTAAGAATCATGAGACTCCCGAAGATATCGAGTACTACATGTGCGGACCCGGTCCGATGGCAAATGCCGTCAAGCGTATGCTCGACGATCTCGGTGTTCCTCCCGAAATGTTGATGTTCGACGATTTCGGATAACAGATTTGTACTTGTTTCAAATCTAATGTGAAAGCGGCAGGCTCATGAAAATGGAATGAGCCTGCCGCTTGCGATTTACAATATCTGCAGTTGTGATATTTTCCTTATATTTTTCCTTTTCAATGGTTATTTCGGACACGATCTGAATATACTTTCAATGAATTCTATACTGCATATTTTCATTGCCAAATATGTATGTGATTTTTTGATGTTTTACGCAGAAAAATAAATGGAAAAGCAGAATGTTCGCCAAAAAACATTAATTTTGCAAAATATAGCCGATATGCAGTCTTCGGCGCCATTTTGAAAGATATTATATTCACGCTAAAAAAATTATAACCTTCCATTAACGGAGAATAGTTACTATGTCTAAAAAAAATCCAATAGCTACAACGGCTTTCATTCTGTTTATGTTTTTAATGCCTTGCCTTTTTGCCCAAATGAGCGATCAACAAGTGATGCAGGAGGTAATCAAATATTCAGGGCAGGGAATGTCTCAACAACAAATCTTCGTCGAATTAAGCAGGCAAGGAGTTAGTGCGGCACAGCTACAGAGGATTCAAGAACAAATTACAAGTCAACAAAGCGGAGCAGCCGATCAGCTCGGTTCAAATTATAATCCTCAAAATGAAATAGGTCGCACACTCCCTATAGTTGTCCCCGATCGATCGATTCCAAGTCCTGTAGATGCAATTCCTCCGCACAATCGGATCTATGGGCAGGACTTCTTTTCGAAGGAAAATCTTTCCTTTGCACCAAGTGAAAATATGCCGACACCAGCCAACTATGTATTGGGGCCGGGCGACGAAATCATCATTGATGTGTGGGGCAATTCCGAAATCCATCTCCAATATACCATCACTCCAGACGGTTACATCACCGTGCCGGGTTTGGGGCGTATCCAATTGAGCGGACTCAAAGTGGAACAGGCCACCAGTCGCATTCGAACTGAATTCTCTTCTATCTATTCTGATCTTGATTCTCCAGAACCCCGTACTTTTTTGGGAGTATCCGTTGGCAATACCCGTACAATCAAAGTTAACGTGATGGGTGAAGTTGTTACACCGGGCACCTACACTCTTTCATCCTTCTCATCGGCGTTCAATGCCCTGTATGCTGCAGGAGGAATCACCCCTATCGGAAGTTTGCGCAACATTCGTGTTTTCAGAAATGGAAAAGTAGCCGCCACCATCGATATGTACGAATATCTGATGAAAGGGAACAACATGGCCGATATCACGCTGCATGACGGCGATATTGTAATGATTGATCCCAATGGCATTGTTGCCCAAATATTGGGTGAAGTGAAGCGCCCGATGAAGTATGAGCTGCTTCCTTCTGAAACGCTAAGTGATCTGTTGCGCTTTGCCGGAGGATTTTCGGGCGAAGCTTACAGACAAAACCTGCAGGTAGATCGTAAGGGCGCAACCGAAAAAGAAACTTATACGGTAGATCAGTCAAAATATCCTTCGTTTCATCTGCAAAACGGGGATTCTATCAGCGTTTCCAAAATATTAAACCGCTTTGCCAACATGGTAAAAATTGGAGGTGCCATAAATCGACCGGGAGAATATGCGATTAGCAACCAGCTACGTACGATAAAAGATTTGGTGGAAATTGCTCAAGGTCCAAAAGGAGATGCTTTTTTGAACAGAGCACTACTTTATCGCGAAAAAGATGATCTTACCAGACAAGTTGAATCTTTAAATTTGGAAGCTATTCTCCAAAATAATCAAGCAGATATTTCTCTTCGTAAAAACGATTCACTTTTTATTCCCTCGCAATTCAACATGAAGGACAGCCTCACTCTTTCTATCAGTGGCGAAGTACGTTTTCCAAAAGAATATCCCTATGCTTCTAATATGGCAATAGAGGATCTTATCCTTCAGGCCGGAGGATTAAAGGAATCGGCTTCCGTAGCAAGAGTTGATGTTTACAGACGAATCAAAAATCCAAAAAGTACTGTTGCAAGTAACATAACGAGCGAAGTATTCAGTTTTGCACTGAAGGACAGTCTTATTGTCGAAGGGGATAAATCGTTTACCCTGCAACCTTTCGATCGGGTTGTCGTACGTCGTTCGCCCGGATATGAACCGCAACAGATGATTACCGTTCAGGGAGAAGTATTGTTCGACGGGCCTTATGCCAAAAAGACCAAAGACGAGCGCCTTTCGTCCGTTATACAACGGGCAGGAGGTCTTACCGACTACGCCTATGTCAAAGGAGCCCGTTTACAACGCCGACTTTCCGATGAAGAAATAAAGCGGGCTAAGCAAGCACTCAAGACCAAATTGCAAATAGATACACAAAAAAACGATTCGCTTAATCTTGATTCCATAGATCTTTCACATCAATACGTGGGTATTGATCTCGAGAAAGCGCTCAAGCATCCCGGCGGTGAAGACGATATCGTGTTGTTGGATGGGGATGTTATCATGGTGCCCCAGTATAATGGCACCGTCCGCATTTCGGGTGGAGTGCTTTATCCGAACACGGTAACCTATAATAAACGGATGAATCTTGAAAGCTACATCAGGCAAGCTGGCGGCTATTCTCGCAACGCTATCAAAAGTAAACCTTTCGTTATCTACATGAATGGTAATGTTGCCACCGGACGATGGGCAAAAATTGAGCCCGGCTGCGAGATCGTCGTTCCCGAACATCCCGAACGCCAGCCCTTCAATCTGCAAAGTTTGTTAGGTATCGGCACATCTTTGGCATCACTGGCGCTCATTATAAATTCTATCGTGAAGTAACGACAGTTGAAAGTGATCAACAATATTTGTTTCAAATAATTAAGCGAAAATATGGACACAGCTCCTCAAGCCCCACAAAACTCGGGAAATAATACTAATTCTTCAATTCCTAAACAACCGATAGAATCGGACGAGATAGATTTGAAAGATCTATTCATCAAAATTTGGGCTCAACGAAAACTGATTCTTATTGTTACCGGCATAGCCATCGTTATCGGATTGCTGGTAGCGTTTCTTTCTCCTGTTGAATATTCCGCATCATGTACTGTAGTTCCTCAGCAAACCGAGAAAAGCGGAGGTAACTTGGCCGGCATCGCTTCGATGATGGGTGTGAATCTGGGCTCCGGCATGTCCGGCGAAACACTTTCGCCAACTGTATATCCCAATATTGTGAAGAGTGCTCCTTATTGTAGCGATATTATGCAAACGAAAATCATAACGGAAAAATCGTCTATTCCTATCACGCTTTACGAATATTACACAGATGATAAATATAAAAATAAAAATCTGCTTTCTATTATTGCCAAATATACAATAGGTCTTCCCGGTACAATACTCGCGGCAATAATGCCCAATGATTCTAAACACTTGGCTCAGACTGTTTATAGTGATACAATTACGGGAAAAGTCATTTCTCTTTCTGAAGACGAACGAAAAGTGTATGAAATTATCAGTAAGAATATTCAATTGGAGTTAAATTCCAAAGATGGATACATCGTTTTGGGATATTCATTTGGTGAACCAGAAGCTGTTGCTCAGATAACCCAAAATCTTTATACTACACTTGATAAGTATGTACGCAATTACAAAGCCCAAAAGGCTCAAGACAACCTGAATTTTGTTCAATCGAGTTACGAAGAAGCACGAGCAGATTTTCTTCGGAAACAATCCGAATTAGCTGCTTTTCAAGATGCAAACCGCGATTTATCTACAGCCAGTGCTCGTGCCATCTTACGTCGTCTTAACAGTGAATACGATATCGCTTTTACGGTCTATAACGAGCTAGCTAAACAGTTGGAACAAGCCAAACTTGCCGTCAAACAATCTACTCCTGTTCTTACGGTCATCGATCCCGTTGTAGTTCCTAATCAAAAAAGCGCTCCTCGCAGAGCAATGATTTTAATAGTGTTCACCTTTTTAGGATTCATTATCGGCGTCGGATGGGTGTTTGTAAAACCTTTCATTGACGATTTGAGATATTCTGTTCAAACGGCTCAACATCCCCAATCCGAACAATCGATTTTGAACAAACAAAATGAATGATTGAAGAATTTACTTCATGATTACTCTTGCTTCATGGAGATGGATTAATACAATAAAAAAAGAGACTTTTCAGTAGGAAAAGTCTCTTTTTTTATTGTATCACTTACTCCGAATAAGTTCATTTTCGAACCCACCTTCGTCATTTTAGAATCATTGTTTATCTTTTGTTTCAGAAATGATGTTTCCTCCTTCCGAAGTATTTGATTCAGCGCCCATATCATTGGCTTCGGACGTTTGATTTTGATCGGGTGCTGCTATGGTGGTGTTGTCTTCAGCAGGCTGCTGTTGAGGTTTGCTCCCGACCGTGATGTTATCTTTCGTTTTGTTAGTGACATTGTTCACTTGCAATATTTCTTGCGATCGCGATACCCATGGGCGTTTGCCAAAAATTCGTTCCAGATCTTCGGCGAAAAGAATTTCTTTTTCGAGTAATATTGAAGCGAGCTGCTGATGTCCTTCACGATGCTCCAACAATATCGATTTTGCACGTTCATATTGTTCGGATATCATAGCTTTGGCTTCGCTGTCTATCAATTCGGCAGTCGATTCGCTGTAAGGTTTCGAAAAAGTATATTCTTGTCCGGTTGAGTCGTAGTAACTCAGATTGGGTAGTTTTTCGCTCATTCCCATATATATGATCATCGCATAAGCTTGTTTGGTCACACGTTCCAAATCGTTCATCGCACCGGACGATATTTTACCGACAAATACTTCTTCAGCTGCTCGTCCTCCCAGCAAGGCGCACATTTCGTCGAGCATTTGGTCTTTGGTGCTTATTTGCCGCTCTTCGGGAAGATACCAAGCAGCACCGAGCGCTTTTCCGCGAGGGACTATAGTAACTTTCACCAATGGATTGGCATGTTCGAGAAACCAGCTGAGTGTGGCGTGTCCGGCCTCGTGGATGGCTATCGATTTTTTTTCATCCTGAGTGATGATTTTATTCTTTTTCTCCAGTCCGCCGATGATGCGGTCTACCGCATCAAGAAAATCTTCTTTTTGAACGAACTTCTTGCTCTTTCGGGCGGCAATAAGTGCTGCTTCGTTGCACACATTGGCGATGTCTGCTCCTGAAAATCCGGGAGTTTGACGGGCGAGAAATTCTACATCGACGGTCTCGTCGATTTTGATTGGTCGTAAATGTACTTTGAATATTTCGATCCGATCATTTAAGTCCGGAAGTTCTACATAGATTTGACGATCGAAACGTCCTGCACGGAGGAGCGCTTTGTCTAAAACATCGGCACGGTTTGTTGCTGCAAGAATGATAACACCGCTGTTCGATCCAAAACCGTCCATTTCGGTCAAAAGTTGATTAAGCGTGTTTTCACGCTCATCGTTCGATCCAAAGTTGGCGTTTTTGCCACGAGCGCGACCTACGGCATCTATCTCGTCGATAAACACAATGCAAGGTGCTTTTTCTTTTGCTTGGCGAAATAAATCGCGTACACGAGACGCTCCCACACCCACAAACATTTCAACGAAATCGGATCCCGAGATAGAAAAGAATGGGACATTAGCTTCGCCTGCAACAGCTTTTGCCAGTAAGGTTTTACCCGTTCCCGGAGGACCTACAAGCAAAGCGCCCTTTGGAATTTTTCCTCCTAAGGCGGTGTAAGTGGAGGGATTCTTGAGAAATTCCACGATTTCTTGCACTTCCTGTTTGGCTTCTGACAATCCGGCAACATCTCGGAAAGTTACCTTCACATTGGAATCTTTATCGAAGAGTTGTGCTTTAGATTTTCCGACACTAAAAATGCCTCCGCCACCACCGGCAGGTCCGCCTTGTGCCATTCTGCGCATCCACCATATCCAGAAGACAATGAGAAAGATAAATGGGAGTGAACTAAGTATAATTCCCCAAATTTCGGATGATCTATCGAAACGGACTTCTATGTCGTATCCTTTCTCGGCTTTCACCTTGTCAAGAAATTCGGCTGCCACTTCAGTGGATGGTATATGCACCGTTATGATAGGATTTTTATTTGCATTAGGTATCTGATCGCCAAAAATTACTCCGACGGATTCTGACCGAACTTTTGCTTCTGCTGTTTCTTTATTACTGAAAACAACCACATTTTCGATGCGGTCTTCGTTTACGTAGCGTTGAAAATCCGACCACGATATTTCTTTTTTAGTAGTGTCGCCTCCAAAAAAATAGAGTCCCATCAAGGCCAGAAAAATGATGGTATAAATCCAATATGGATTAAACGGTTGCTTTGGCAAATTTCCTGCACCTTTGGGTTTGGGTGATGGTTGTTTGTTTGATTGGTTTGTATTGTTGTCCATTTGAGTGTGTAACCTCCGGATAAAATTAATCGTTTATAATTGTTTTGTTTAGTCGGGATGAAAAAGAAACAATTTTGTAAGAAATAAGTTTAAACTACAGTGACGGAATGTTTTCCAATGGAGCATCTTCCCACAAATGGTCAATATTGTAATAACTGCGCAGTTCCGGAACGAAGATATGGACAATAACTGATCCGTAATCCATTCCGATCCACTCCGATCGTTGTTTCCCTTGAATTCGCAAGGGGCTTTCCGACGTGTTTCTTTTCACTATATCTTCGATGGATTCGGCTACGGCCGAAACTTGTGTCGGAGTATTTCCTTCGCAAATCACGAAATGGTCGCAAATGGTACCGGAAATTCCTTTTAATTCGATTGTAGTGATATTTTTACCTTTCTTTTCTTGAATTCCTTCTATAATACTTTCTAATAATTCGTTTTTTTCTTTCATTCGTAGTTTTAGTGAGTTAATCGTACAAAGATATAGACTTTTTTGAGATAAATTCTTACAGAAAATCGAACTTTGCACTTTTTTTAGTAGAGAGGCAAAAATTGTGCCAAATTGTCGTGTCGAAAAACAAACCCGTCGGTATTTTGATCACAGACGGGTTTGTAAGTGCGAAACATTTTTTTATGCGATTATAATGTTTTTAGTTTCAGATTTTTCCATTGCACTTTAATGCCACCGCCATCATGTATTTGAAGGGCTATTCTTCCTTGAGCCTTACCTATTTGGGCATCACTCAAGTCAACCATTTGTTCTCCGTTCAGCCATGTTTTTACGTTATCTCCTTTCACCAAAATCCGAAGCGTATTCCAATCGCCGGGTTTGAGAATATTCTCTTTTTCATCGGGAATTTGAGCGAGCCATCCTCGACCATAAGATTCGTAAATTCCACCGGTATCCATTCCTTTGGGTGCAACTTCTACTTGCCAACCGTTGATAATGAGCCCCGGTTCG
>JARKPE010000071.1 GCA_029975415.1 Dysgonamonadaceae bacterium
AATCGATATTATGGAATATGTAGGATACGATCCGAATGTAGTGCATGCATCTGTACACACTATGGCTTACAATCACTCCATCGGAACACAGAAGACAGCTTCCAAAAGAATTCAAAATGTGGAAACCGAGTTTCATGTTTACGCACTGGAATGGACAGCAGAGAAAATCACGGCTTTTGTCGATGGGGAACCGTATTTTACTTTTCTCAACGATGGTAAAGGCAATATTAATACATGGCCTTTCGACAAACCGTTCTATTTGAAACTTAATCTCGCATGGGGAGGCAACTGGGGTGGTGCGCAAGGTGTTGACGAAAGCAAACTTCCTGCAACGTATGAAATTGATTATGTCAGAGTTTATCAAAAATAAAATTCACGGAATATGCACAGAGCAAGTAAAGTACTTTTTATCGTTTTGTTTTCAGGAACAATTATTTTTTCCTTGTTTTCACAAAACGAAAGACACGAGCAAAACCGTTTCATCTCTGTTGAAGGACAAAATTTAGTTACTCCAGAAGGAGAGGTTTTTTTAATGAAAGGAATCAATCTCGGTAATTGGTTAAATCCTGAAGGATACATGTTTCTGTTTCAAGACGTAAATTCTTACCGACTTATCGATCAGGCTTTAAAGGAAATGGTAGGGCCGGATTTTGTCAACCAATTCTGGAGAAAATTTCAGGAAAACTACATTACCCAAGACGATATTCGTTACATCCGTCAAACCGGCATGAATTCTATTCGCATTCCTTTTCATTACAAATTGTTTACCTATGAAGATTTTATGGGGAACAACAATCCCAATCGCGGGTTCGAACTGCTCGATAACGTTATTCGATGGTGTAAAGAAGAAGGGTTGTATGTCGTACTCGATATGCATGCTGCGCCGGGGGGTCAGACCGGTGACAATATCGATGACAGCTACGGTTACCCGTGGTTATTTGAGAGTCCTAAAAGTCAGGAGCTTTTTTGTTCGATCTGGAAACAGATTGCCGAACATTATGCCGATGAGCCTACCGTTCTTGGTTATGATTTGCTGAATGAACCCATTGCTCATTTTTTTGATAGCAAAGATGAGCTAAATAACCATCTTGAACCTCTTTACATGAAAGCGACCGAAGCAATCAGAGAAGTTGACAAAAATCATATTGTAATTTGGGGAGGTGCGCAATGGAATACCAATTTTTCGGTTTTCACAAATCCGAAATTCGATGATAAAATGATGTACGAATGTCATACGTATTGGACAGATACCACTCAAGCTGCAATTCAGCATTTTCTCGATTTCAGAGAAAAAACGAATTTGCCGATGTATATGGGCGAAACCGGTGAAAATACCGATGAATGGATTGGAGGTTTTCGCCGATTATTGGAACAAAACAATATGGGATGGCATTTCTGGCCTTACAAAAAAATGGCTAAAACAAGTTGCATGATTTCAATAAAAGAGCCTAAGAATTGGGAACTTGTTGTGGAATACACCAAAAAGGATCGAAGTAGTTTTACCAAAATACGTGAGAATAGGCCTGATCAAGATACAGTGCGAAAGGCATTGGATGAACTAATTGAAAACTGTAAATTTGCCCGCTGTTCAAAAAACGAGGGTTACATTAAAGCATTAGGCATGAAACCGTAAAAAACCCATCATTTAAAACAAATAAGCTAATAGACACAGAAAAAATTTCTATTTCTCTTCTTGTTTGCCCTCACGATGAGACATTTTAACGGTCTCAGTTGACTTGAAGAATACCGAAAAGTTGCAGGAAAGATCTGTAATGCTTTTCACGAGCAACGTGGTGGATTCTATCACTTCCGATATGCGTTTGTTTACGTACTTTCGGGAAAATCGTATTGCACTTGGATAAACGAAAATGGTAGTGCTCAAACTTTCTGCCGACGACCTTGCATTTGTAAACTAAAAGGAAAAATGGACACTGGAAGAAAGAGAATTTAGGCTTCAGATCGAAAGTCTATCGATAAACTAAGTTGCAAGGCAGACGAAAATATGGGATTCCCTAAACAGGTGACGAATTAAATCGAAAAAGAAATTTCTGTTTGAGATGCCGAGCTGTTTTGTTCATATCATTTTTTTCATAAAACTTCAACATTCGCGAGAGATGTCCGATGTTTATTTTTTTTAGTTCGTAACAGATTTTGTTGTATTTTCGTTACGTAGAAGTAGAAGTAAAAAATAAATACGATGTTCCCTCTCAAGGAAGAAACAGATGATCTTATAGCTCTCCGAAATGGTTCCTCGCAAGCTTTCGAGAGAATTTACCATCGATACGGGGGAAAACTGTACAATTTCATCATGACCCTTTCTCATGGAGACCAATACTTGGCCGAGGAAATAGTTCAGTCCGTCTTCATCAAACTTTGGGAAGTGCGTGGGCAAATCGATCCCGAAAAATCCCTTATTTTTTATCTGTCAACCATTGCAAAAAATATGCTCATGAATACCTATCAGCACCAAACCGTAGAATTTGTTTATCGAAAATTACTTTCGGAACAACAACTCGATTACGATACTACTACTGAAGAGGATATAGACCGCAAGTGGTTGGAAAATTTTGTAGATGAACTTATCCGACAACTTCCCCCTTCGCGACAGAAAATATTTATTTTAAGCCGCAAGGAAGGTTTTTCAAACAAGCAAATTGCTAAAATACTCAATATCTCTGTAAGCACGGTGGAGACCCAACTTTCCTTAGCGATGAAATTTATGCAAAAAGAATTAAAAAAAAACAGCGATAAACTATTCGTACTTTTGATCTGTCTGTTAATTTAGCATAAAGATACATTTCTGGTTAGCGAAAACGCGGTGATTAATTGTATCATAAATAAGAAACGAAAAAATGAGAAATAAAAACTACACATTATTGTTTGAAAAATATCTTCGTAATGAGTCATCGGCTGATGAAATGGCACAATTGCAAGGTATGATGCGTCATGACACTCAAATACAATTTATTTTTGAAAACGAATTACTCCACTCCGATTCGTCAATGGATGAAAATACTCGAGATAAATTATTTCAAAATATCCATCGGCAGATTTACAACGATAACGAACGAGGTTTTCTTCAAAAAACTTGGAAAAAAGTGCTATACTGGGCTGCAATTTTCATCTTGCCTATCGTTTCAGCATTTTCAGTATATTATTATTTTGCTCAAAATCAGCAGATCGCTAATCATTCCACCGAAATTATTGCTCGATCCGGTGAGAAAGCCGAAGTCGTTCTTCCCGATGGAAGTAGAGTGTGGATCAATTCCGGTTCCAAAATTATTTATGATGATGCATTTAATCGAAAGCAACGCTCTGTTTTTTTGGAAGGTGAAGCCTGTTTTGAAGTGGCAAAAGATAAGGATCGGCCATTTGTTGTAAAAACCAAAACAATGGACATTCAAGCTCTCGGGACAACCTTCAATGTTCGATCTTACGATGATGACGAACAGGTATTTGCTGTTTTGATCGAGGGAAAATTAAAAGTGAGTGCATCGGGTCAGGAGCAAATTCTGACCGAAAATCAGCGTGCAACATTCAACAAAAACACACATGTGCTTACGACCGATAGCGTTCATTCGGTTGATTTCGCGCAATGGAGAAACGGAAATCTGTATTTTGATAATCAGACTTTCGAAGATATCGCCCGTACACTGTCGCGTATTTTTAATGTCGATATTCGTTTTGCTTCCGATACTCTGCGCTCTATGCGTTTTTCAGGAACTTTGGGTATGAGCGGCATTCAAAATGCATTGGACATTTTGTCGCTTACTTCGCCCATGCGTTACAAAATGGATGGAACAACAATAGAATTATTCAGTCGTAAATAATAATTCCGATCGATTTCAACTCAGTTTTTTTTTCATTTGCATACACAAAAACAAAGAGCGGGTGGTTAAATTGTATTAATAAAATCTAATACATTAGTGGTTTCCCTATCCTAAATCTGTACTTTATAAAATAGGGGAATAATAATCAATCTATTCTAATTCTACAATTGTATCATGTTTAAATTGTTATCAATGAAAAAAAAATCATTTGTTAGAAAATGCCACTTCCGGCCAAAGCTTGCCATGATTCTGCTATTAGCTGCTATGGCGATGCCGTCTTTTTCACAAATTTCTTTAAATGTGAGGAATAAACCTTTTCGTCAAGCATTGAAGGAAATAGAAAAAGTGAGTAATTATCGATTTTTTTACAACGAATCGTTGCCTATTTTATACAAAAATAGCACGATTCAAGTCTCTAATTCCAGCATCGATGAGGTTATGCAAAAACTGCTTGCCGACACCGATGTGACCTACGAAAAAAACAACAATATCATTGTTTTAGTAGAGAAAACAAAAACCAATGCCAATCAACAACCTAATGCTTCACAGCAAGCAAACATAACTGTGAAGGGAAAAGTTACGGATGTTAATGGAGAGCCAATTATCGGAGTGAATATTTTCGTGGTAGGAACAACCACCGGCACAGTTACCGATTACGACGGCAACTATTCTTTGACAGTACCTCGTGGTTCTGTGTTGCGTTTTTCGTATATCGGGTATAAGGATCGGGAATTTACTATCACCGACCAAAATACGCTTGACGTTAAGATGCAGGAAGATACCGAAATGTTGGATGAGCTGGTAGTGATCGGCTACGGTGCAGTGAAAAGACGTGACGTAACTACAGCTGTGTCAACCGTATCGACGCAAGATTTGCTTGAGCGTCCCGTAATATCTGCAGCCCAAGCTATACAGGGGAAAGCAGCGGGTGTACAAGTAGTACAACCCAGCGGGCAGCCTGGAGCTGGAATGGTAGTGCGTGTAAGGGGAAATACCTCTATCACGGCGAGCAACGATCCGTTATACGTAGTGGATGGAGTGCCTACCGATGATATAAATTTTTTGGCTCCCGCGGATATTGAATCAATGCAGATTCTAAAAGATGCCTCCTCTGCCGCTATTTACGGGTCTAGAGCCTCTAATGGTGTTGTCTTAATTACTACTAAGGCAGGTAAAGCAGGACAGTCTAAAATTAGTTTTAACTCCTATGTCGGAGTGTCTAACGTAATCAAACAGTTAAAATCCTTAAACGTAGCTCAGTATAAAGAATTGATGGATGAGCTGGGTGCGGTAATCTTGCCCGATGGACTTACCGATCGGACGGATTGGTTTAACGAGACTTATCGTACCGGATTGAATCAGAACTATCAATTATCAATTTCGAGTGGAAACGATAAACTTCGCTACTTGATTTCGGGCGGATATACTAACGAGAAAGGTGTTCTAAATGTATCTTATTTCAAACGATATAATTTTCGCGCAAATATAGAAAATCAGGTTCGCGACTGGCTTAATATCGGTGCCAATATCGCTTATTCCGATTATACGAATAACGGAATAATTTCAGGAACCGGTGCCAATCGCGCTGGAGTTGTTTTGTCTGTAATCAATACTCCTACTTATGCTCCTATATGGGATCCTGAGAATCCTCGTCAATACTATAATAATTTTTATGGTGCCAACATTACGCATCCGATCGAAAATCTTTCGCGAACAGAAGATAATAAAACACAGAACAATCGTTTATTGGGTTCATTTAACGCGGAATTCACATTATTGCCAAATTTGAAATTTAAGAGCACTAACTCAATCGATCGGGTTTACTATAACGCGACAACTTATCTCGACCCGGTTAAAACCTCATACGGAAGAAATCAGGGGGGGACAGCGTCAGACAACCGATCCTTGAGTACCATCCTTACTTTTGATAATATCCTTACTTATGATTTTACGAAGGATGAACATTCCTTAAGCCTTATGGCAGGTACATCCTACACCACTTCACAGTGGAACAATTCGTATATGTCCGGAAGTTTTTTCAGGACAGATTATTCTCCCAAAACACTTAATGCAGCTAATAAGATCGATCCTTGGGGTTCAGGAACATCAGCTTCCGACTGGGCATTGATGTCATATCTTGGAAGAATTTCATACAACTATGCCAGTAAGTATTTGCTCACTGTTAATTTCCGAGCCGATGGCTCCTCGAAATTGTCTCCCGAAAACAGATTTGGTTATTTTCCATCGGTATCTGCCGCTTGGAGAATTTCATCCGAAGATTTTATGAGTGATGTTGATTGGGTTGACGATCTGAAACTCAGAGGCGGCTGGGGTAAAACTGGTAATCAGTCGGGTATCAGTGATTATGCATATTTGCAACTTTATAACATTCAACGAATCCCATGGTGGGAAACAGGCAATGATCGGGCTGTAGTTAACATCACGCCGGCCAACATGCGTAATCGAGATCTTACTTGGGAAACTACTACACAGACTAACCTAGGCGTTGACTTCACTGTTTTGAAAAATAGACTTACTTTCGCTGCCGATGCTTATTACAAATACACTACCAATTTGTTGATGAACGTTCCTCTCCCCGGCGGATTGGATTTTTCGAATATTTATCGCAATGAAGGCGAAATGAAAAATAGTGGGTTCGAATTATCACTTAATTCGAAGAATATTCAAAACTCACAGTGGAGATGGGATACTGATTTCAATATATCCTTTAATCGCAACGAAGTGACCAAATTATCATTGCAGAAAATATACTATTTTGCCAATACTTCGGAAGCCACCAGCGAAAATGTTGTAAGAATGACTGAGGGGAAGCCTCTTGGTATGTTTTGGGGATATATTTCGGAAGGAGTTGATCCCGAGACCGGAGATCTGAAATTTAAAGATTTGGATAATAATGGAAGAATTACTACCAGCGATAAAACCTATATCGGTGATCCGAATCCGGATTTCACGTGGGGTATGACAAACTACGTTTCGTTTAAAAACTTTAATTTAAGCATATTCCTACAGGGATCGCATGGGAACGATATTTACAATGCATCCAGATATGAAACCGAAGGAATGTATAATGGTCAAAATCAGTCAACCGAAGTAATTCGAAGGTGGAGAATTCCGGGACAAATTACGGATATTCCAAGAGCCTCAACCAGTACGGACAATTTAAGGGCTTCTACTCGATTTGTTGAAGATGGCAGTTACTTGCGTCTGAAGAATTTGACGCTTTCTTATAACGTTGAAGCTCCAATTCTGAAGAAATGGAAAATTGCACGTCTGCAACCATATTTTACAGCTCAAAACCTCTTCACTATAACCAATTACAAAGGTTTCGATCCCGAAGTCAATGAGTATGGCGGTAGCTCAACCGTGCAGGGAATCGATTGGGGCACCTATCCTCAAGTGAAGACATTTATTTTCGGTTTAAATATTGACTTTTAAAAAAACTATAGCAATGAAAAATAAGATATATCTGACCCTGTTGTTTGTGGGACTGTTGATCACTCAATATTCATGCGATTTACAAAAAGATCCCATTTCAGATTTTAGTGAACTTACCAATCCGAGAGATTCTGCAAACAACGAAAACGAAATTACTACAAAAGAACAAGTTGTAGCGCTTAGGAATGGATTGTATTCGACAATTAGAAACTCACAGGAAAATTGGTATCTCGATTATTTGGTTTATACCGAAGTTCATGCCGACAATGCCTATCGCGGTACTTCGGGCAGTGAGCTTTCATCTCTGGAAGCGCAATCACAGGATGGAATCAATAAAAATATCGCACGCGATTGGAATGCTTTCTTAAATTATATCGTCACGGCTAATCGTATTATTTTAAATATAGATGATGTTCCCGATCAATCACTTACAACTACTGAACGAAAGCTATGGAAAGCTGAAGCTCTTATTTTCCGTGCTTGGATTTGGTTTGATATGGTAAGATTGTGGGGTGGAATTCCGCTTGTGACCCAGAAGACTCCTAACGTAACAGCCGAAAATATTGAAGAGGTTTATCCGTTACTATTTCCGGCTCGTAATTCGGTCGAAGAGGTTTATGCAAAAATTATATCCGATCTCCAAACGGCAGTTGTTGACGCTCCGGATGTAAGTACAGACAATAAATTCCTCCTTTCGAAAGCGGTTGCCAATGCTTTGCTTGCTCGTGTATATGCTGAAAAACCTGTTAGAGATTATGAAAAAGTGATTAAATATTGCAACGACGTCCAAAGTGCCGGTTTTGAGTTGGTTGAAAATTACGGAGATTTGTTTGCTTTTGATAAAAACACGAAAGACGTAAAATTGAGAAATAGTAAGGAATCGATATTCGAGATTACATATCCGGCTGGAAGTACCAATTGGGTGTGGATGATGTTTGGACTTAATGAAGCCGATCCAAATAGTAAGTATGATTGGGCTAAATGGATCACTCCTTCGAGAGACCTTATTGCTGCTTTTCAAAAAGAAAACGATATTGAGCGTATGAACGCATCCATTGTGTGGGGAAATCCAAGTTGGAGCATACATTATCCTTCGAATAATTATCCTTTCATGTACAAAACACGATCGAACTTATCGAGTGTAATAAAAATTCGACTTGCCGATATTTTACTCTTAAAAGCAGAAGCTTATGCTAATTTGGAAAAACTAGGTGATGCAAAAAACCTTGTGGATCAAGTTCGTTCGCGTGCAAAACTCGGAAATTTGCCTGCTTCGGCAGCAGCATCGAAAGAAAACATGAAAGCTGCTGTGCTTAACGAGCGTCGTTTGGAACTTGCCTTCGAAGGACAGCGTTGGTTTGATTTGGTGAGAAGCGATCAAGTTATTCCGGTGCTCAATACTCTCAATAGTAGAGATCCGGGACGAATACTCATGCTTCCGGTTACCCAACAAACAATTCTTCTGCCAATACCTCAGGAGGCGATAGATAAAAATCCATCCCTAACCCAAAATGAAGGCTATTGATCATGAGTAAGATACGATTATTTTTTAGCATAGTCTTTGTGACTGTTATTTCCGCGCTGACCGCTTCATGCGGCAGCTCGGACAATAATGGTAATCAGGAACCGCCGCCACCAAGCATTGCAGGTGATGTTGTTGCTTATGTTACGTCTGCTTCACAATCGATGCTTTTTAAAAGTGTACCTATTTCATTTAGTAACAAAGACAACATGTCTCCCTATACCGTTACACTGCATCCAGAGCATAAGTTTCAACAGATCGACGGATTTGGAGCGGCTTTTACCGGCTCTACATGCTACAATCTAATGAAAATGCCGGCAGATAAGAGAAACGAATTGTTGAGAGAAACATTCGATCCTGTAAATGGAATGGGTTACAGCTATATTCGTATTTCTATCGGTTGTTCCGATTTTTCTCTTTCGGACTATACTTATTGTGATACCCCCGGAATTGAAAATTTTGCTATTCAGGAGGAAGAAATCAAATACATTTTCCCTGTTCTAAGAGAAATTCTTGCGATAAATCCTTCGGTAAAAATAATGGCATCGCCATGGACAGCTCCTCGATGGATGAAAGTGAACAATTTGACCGAATTAAAGCCTTTCAATTCGTGGAACGATGGTCAATTGAACCCAAAATATTATCAGGATTACGCCGAGTATTTCGTAAAATACATACAGGCAATGCAGAAAGAGGGTTTCAAAATAGAGTCCATCACAATACAAAACGAACCTTTGAATAGAGGCAATTCGGCATCAATGTTTATGACGTGGCAGGAGCAGCGAGACTTTATCAAAACGGCACTTGGACCGAAGTTTAAAGAGAATAACATCACAACCAAGATTATCGTTTACGATCATAACTACAATTACGATTCCGAAAAACCCGATACTCAAGATCAGGGAAGTTATCCGTTAAAAATTTATTCCGATCCCGAAGCAGCGCAATACATAGATGGCGCGGCTTACCATGCTTATGGCGGTGATAAAAGCGAACTGTTGAATATTCACAATGCTCGCCCCGATAAAAACCTCTATTTTACGGAGATTTCCATTGGATTGTGGGGTAACGGCTATAATTTTGGTGAAGATTTGATGTGGAATCTTAGGGAGGTGGGAATAGGAACGTTAAATAACTGGTCAAAATCCGTTATTGTTTGGAATTTTATGCTCGATGATAAACATGGTCCATATCGACCCGGAGGCTGTGATATATGTCTTGGAGCAATAGATATTAATTCGAGTAATTATTCGTCCTATACAAAAAACAGCCATTTTTATGATATTGCTCATTTGTCCAAAGTTATTAAGCCTGGAGCGTATAGAATCCAATCATCGGATTTAGGTATTCCGGGTTTATACTATGTCGCCGCAAAAAATAGCGATTCAACTTTTGGTATGGTTGTTCTGAATACACAAACAAAGGAACAAAACATTACAATAAACGATGGAACTCATACCTTTAGTTATAAACTCCCAGCCCAAACGGTAGCCTCATTTTCATGGAAATAATTTTAAATCAATTAATTATCAATATTTAAAAAATCAGCATATGAAAAATTTGCTTAAACATTTAACCGTATGTATGCTTGCAATTTTTGCTTTTGCAGCGTGCGACGATGATGCTGAATTTCCGGGGTCTCCCGGAAATCCGGAGATAGTTTCTCCTCAAGTGCCTGCGAGTGCATATTTTGCCGACAGCATTCCGTTTTCGGCAACTGTAAGCGATAAAAAAGTGCCTTTGTCCACACTTAAAGCGCAACTCTATTATGGTGAAGACAAGGTTTCTGAAACAACTATTCGTACGAAAACCGATGGCACTTATCATGGCAAAATTTATGCGCCGTTTCTGAAGAATGTACCGGATGGAAATGCAACCCTCAAATTGGTTTTGCAGGATATTCATTTTACTTCGATCGAGCAAACATTTACTATATCATTGCAACGCCCCCAGTTCGAGTACCTTACGTTGATAACTGATTCGGGTGATAGTATCAAGTTGAATCATTCGGGGCCGAATATGTATATAGGATTGACAATGGAAGATACTCCCAAACTTTTGAAAGGTATTATTGTTGCTCCCAAATACGGTGTTAATGGAAACGAATTGAAATTCGGTTGGGATAACGGTTCGGTAAAAGAACAGAGCGAAAGCACTATAACTTTCATCAGCGTTGTTAACAGTCCTTATGAGATAAGCTTCAATACTCTTACCTACGAACGCAATCCCTTTGTTGTTTACATTCTTAATGGCAAAGAGATGAACTTTATAGACGGAAATTTCCAAATTGACATTGATCTGAAAAAGGGTGATATCATTACCACACAGAACATCGAAAATATCTCTTCCTACTGGATTGATCCGGATTTCTTCACTGTTTCTGAAAATGGCGATATCGTTTTTAATGCAATTACCGGTAAATATCGCATCATTGCGGTTGAAGGTGAACTTCCGTACTTCAGGGTGCAAACGCTCGATTCGAATGGTAACAAAGCGACATTGAAATCGGACGGAACAGGTGCCGTATGGATTGCCGGCTATGGCATTGCTAAGCCGGGTATGAAAACAGGTCAGCCCGGATGGACACCGGGAAATATGCTCTGCATGGCACCCGTAGAGCCCAAAAAATACAGAATGACCGTTGTAGCCAGCGAGGAGAACGGATGGGGCCAAATACGCACCGATTGGATTGGATTCAAATTTTTCTATCAAGATGATTGGGGCGGAGAATTTACATTAAGTAATTATGCCGAAATTTCGGGAATCATACCTTCCGTTATTACAATCAGCAATAGTGGCGATTACGGCTTGGCTGAAGGAAAATCATTAGAAGCAGGGAAAACTTATGTAATTACATTGGATTGTACCAAAGGCCCAACACAAGCGTCTATATCAATAGTTGAAAAGTAAGAAAATGAAATAGGAAAGAATGTTCGGCAAAGTTTGTATCTTTGACCGAACATTCTTGTAAATATCAATGATATGAAATCGAAAAATTTTTTAGAAGTAATTATCCTGATTTTATCTGCATTTCCTGTTGTGGGATTTGCTCAAAATTTTAATGATTCGGGCAAAGATCTTGCTTTGGAGAAGAAAGTAGATAGTGTTTTGTCGCGTATGTCTCTCGAAGAAAAGGTTGGTCAGATGGCTCAATTTACGCTCGATGTAATCGGGAAGGGTGGTGGTTTATATGCAAGCGACGAACCTTTTGAACTCGATCCGGCGATGATGGATGTGGTATTTGGCAAATACAAAGTCGGCTCTATTTTGAACACGAGTAATAATAGGGCTCGAACGACGGAGGTTTGGGAAAACATTATCACCAACATACAGAAGAAAGCTATTAAGGAAACCGGTATTCCTGTGCTTTACGGAATCGACTCCAATCGCGGAACGACTTATACGGCCGGAGGAACGTTTTTCCCACAGGAAATAGGAATGGCCGCCACATTTAATCGGCAGTTGGTTGAAAAAGGTTCTCAGATTTCTGCTTACGAAACACGTGCCAGCAATATACCCTGGACATTTAATCCCACAATGGACTTGGGGCGTGATGCTCGATGGTCGCGTCAATGGGAAAGCTATGGCGAAGATGCTTATCTGAATGCCACGATGGCCGTTGCTTCAGTGCGTGGATTTCAGGGAAAAGATAGAAACAATGTCGGAAAAAATCAGATTGCTGCCTGCATCAAGCATTATATGGGTTACGGTGTCCCTGTTTCGGGAAAGGATCGTACCCCTGCTGTAATTTCCGAGAGCGACTTGCGAGAGAAATTTTTCGAGCCGTTTCGTGCTTCCATTGTAGATGGCGGTGCTTTGTCGCTGATGGTCAATTCGGGAATCATCAACGGTGTTTCCACTCATTCCGACTATCGGTTGATTACCGAATGGTTGAAGCGAGATTTGGGCTTTGATGGCGTCATTGTAACCGATTGGGCCGATGTACAAAATTTGCTTTCGCGGGATCAAATTGCCAAAGATTATCGCGATGCGATTCGTCTTGCCATCAATGCCGGCATCGATATGGTGATGGAACCGTATAATTTAAAATTTTGCGATGAGTTGGTTGCGCTTGTCAAATCAGGTGAAGTGGAACAGACGAGAATTGATGATGCAGTTCGTCGCATTTTGAGGATGAAGTATCGTCTCGGATTGTTCGACCGTCCTTATTGGTCGCGCAACGATTATCCCGATTTTGGAAGTAAGGCGCATGAAGCCGTGGCCAAAGCTGCCGCCGATGAATCGATCACTCTGCTTAAAAACTCGGACAATATTCTCCCTCTTCGACAGGGAGCGCGCATCCTTGTTGCCGGCCCTAATGGAAATTCCATGCGTACGTTGAATGGCGGATGGAGCTATTCGTGGCAGGGCGAAAAAACGGAAGAATTTGCGCAACAATACAATACGATATTCGAAGCGTTGCAAAATAAATTCGGGGCCAATAACGTGAAATATGAGGCGGGAGTGACATATAAAATGGATGGACAGTATTTTGAAGAAAATCCGCCTGAAATCGAAAAAGCTGTAGCTGCTGCATCCGATGTGGATTACGTAGTGCTTTGTGTTGGTGAAAATTCGTATTGCGAAACGCCCGGAAATTTGGATGAATTGACGCTCTCCGAAAATCAAATCGCATTGGCAAAAGCACTTTATAAAACCGGTAAACCAGTCATCCTCGTGCTCAACGAGGGGCGTCCCCGTTTGATTCGCACCATCGAACCCGATGCAAAAGCAATCGTTCAGGTTTATCTTCCAGGAAATTATGGAGGTGATGCTCTTGCCGATATTTTGGCCGGAGATGTCAATCCGAGCGGAAAACTTCCCTACACTTATCCAAAATTTGAGCAAAGCCTCATCACCTATGATCACAAACCAAGTCAGAATTTGGCCGAAAAAATGAGTGGCGCTTACGATTACGGTGCACGCACCGATGTGCAATATCCGTTTGGATTTGGATTGAGTTATACAACTTTCGAATATTCTAACCTTACGGTTGACAAAAAGGAGTTTATGCCGGGTGATATTTTGACAGTTTCGGTAGAGGTAAAAAATACCGGAAAAGTTGCAGGAAAAGAAACTGTGATGCTTTTTAGCAGCGATTTGGTTGCATCGCTTTCGCCGGATGTGCGTCGTTTGCGCGCTTTCGAAAAAATCGACTTGCTACCCGGAGAAACGAAAAAAGTAGTTCTCAAAGTTCCTGCCGACGATCTTGCTTTTGTGAACGAAAAAGGCAAATGGATCATCGAAGAAGGTGATTTCAGATTGCAAGTTGCTAATCAAACGGAGCAAATCCGATGCATACAAACGAAAATCTGGGAAACACCCAATCGTTGAACGTAAAATCCAAAACGAATTGTGCATAAAATTCGGTTTTTTACGATTTCGGGGTACAAAAAAAAATATTGATTAACAATTATCCATCTTAAAATTATAACGATTCGGATTCATTGACATTAGGCTCTGATTTGTTGAGCGATGACGAGGTTAATGAGTTCGAATCGTTTGTTTTTAACAGCACGACCAGGTTAATACATATTCGGGATGCACTTCGTATGCGATTTCGAATCTTCTTTTCAGGGGCGTTTTGGATTCGGTTGCTTGGAATGTTCCTTTGGCTTCAGGAATAAATTTCGATAGATGAAGATGGTGTTTAAAATCGATTTCGCTCTCTTCCAATAGTTTAAACATAGTTTCCTTGGCCGACCAATGCAACAGAAGATGAGTTTTTTCGTGCAGTGGATCGATATATTCATCTTTCGACACAAATTTGGATGCTACTCTATAAACACGATCTGAAATCTCTTCGATATCTATTCCTACGTTTTTTGAAGGATGAATCAGAATAGCTGCATGGTTGCGCGTGTGAGAAATGCTTATGTTGAATGATCTGTCGGTGAGGTAAGGACGTCCATCGCGATGGTGATGAACGATTTTTTCTTCGTTGAGAAGCAAATAAAGCATTAATCTCACGGAGAGCCATTCTGTCGCTCTTTTCACCGATTTAATTCCTTTGACGTGTTTTTGGGCTTTATCCCTTAATGTTTCAGGGAAAAGCGACAAAAGCTCCTCCACACTTTCGGTTATTTCCCAAACGCCGAGAAGGCAGTCATTCGAGAGATTTTCTTTTCGAACTAACATAGGAAAGCGAGTAGTTACGATTTTTGGACTTTTGGAGGAATAAAACGGATTTTTACGATCCTATGTTTTGTTAGTTCTTCGACTTGAAATCGATAATCGTTGAAATTGATGATTTCTTTCCTTTTCGGAAAATTACCGTGCAATTCCAGAATAAATCCGGCCAGGGTATCGGATTCGTTTGTATATTGTTCAAACTCTTCTTCCGAAAGACCGGTGATACGAAAGAAATCTTCAAGAGGGGTTTTGCCGTCAAAAAGATATGATCCGTCGGGAGTTATGGTGTAGAAAGAGGTCTCTACGTCATATTCGTCGCTGATGTCTCCAACAATTTCCTCCAGAATGTCTTCCATTGTGACAATTCCGGTTGTGGCACCATATTCGTCAACAACAATAGCAATGTGATTTTTGTTGGTTCTAAATTCTTCGAGCAAGTCTTCGATATGTTTTGTGCCTGGAACAAAATAAGCCGGTCTGATGAGTGATTGCCACTTGAAATTCTCTTTTCGGTTGAGATAAGGAAGTAGATCTTTTACGTATAGAATTCCTTTGATGTTGTCGGTATCTTTTTCATACACAGGGATGCGCGAAAATCCTGCTTCCACAATAAAATCGACTACTTTGTCGAAAGGCAGCGTGATATCAACGGCAATCATATCCGAGCGGCTTACTTTTATGTCGTCCACAATTGTATCTTTAAACCGAATGATTTCTTCGAGCATATCTTTTTCATCCTCATATTCTTTGTTTTTCGAAGTCATCTGTAATGCCCTCGAGAGTTCATCCATCGATAATTCGTGTCGTCGGTGATGCGAAGCTCTATCTCCTTTGTTCGAAATATTCACTAAGAAGGAGGATAAAGGGGAATTGATTTTGTCGATGATATTGATGAAATTTGCCGATCGATATGAGAATTTTTTCGGATCACTCGCTGCGTAAAGTTTGGATGTGATATCGATCAAAATAACTATCAAAATCAATAAAATAACTATCCATATCGGCTTGTTCATCCATTCTGCCGAAAACAGATGTTGAAACAAAATAAAAGAAAGGGTAAAAATAAAAACTTTTGAGAAAATATCGAGAATATTGATCGATACAAAAAGTCGATCAGAATTTTTCAACAGGTGAGCAATTGTTTTATTGCGAGAGTCTTCGCTGCTGCTCATTTCTTCAACATCGCTTTGCGAGAGTGCAAAGAATGCAATTTGTGCTCCGCAGGCAACAAAATCAAAAAAAACAAAAATAATAAAAATGGCAAAAAGAAAATAATCGGATAAAGTTGGAGTTGTGATTGCCAACATATTCGAAACCAAAAACGATGAAGGGTCTGATTCCAAGTGAGTTTTTATTAGTGAAACAAAAAGAATGTTTTAAACTTCCTTTGGTGGAAAAAGATTAAAACATTCCTTGCAAAATTAATGTGTTTTATTTAAAACGGCAAATCATCTATTTGAGCATTGTCTTCCATATCAATGGAAGGCGCCGGAGAATAAGATGAATCCTGTTTGTCTGAGTGGCTGTTATCGCTTGATGTGCTGCGACGACTCAATATTTCGAGTGAATCGGCATAAATTTCGGTGATATAACGTTTCATTCCGTTTTGATCTTCATAAGAGCGCGAACGTATTTTCCCTTCGATGTACACTTGTGTCCCTTTTTTTACAAATTTTTCCACGATTTGTGCAAGTCCTCTCCAACAAACAATGTTGTGCCATTCTGTTCTTTCGGGTACTTGGGTCCCGTTAGCAGCGGTATATCCCCTTTCGCTGGTTGCAAGCGGAAAATTAGCTTTCACGTTGTCATTGTCGAAATACTTAATTTCGGGATCTTTCCCTACATTTCCTACTAAAATAACTTTGTTTACCGACATAGTATAATGAATTTTTTGGTTGGTTGATAAATCTTTCCAATAGTAACAAAAGTAGTAAAAGTTTTATAAAAACAGATCATTCAGCAAAAAATCTTTCCAGATATTTGTGTATTAATCTCGAAACGGGGTATTTTTCTATATCCATCCTATCGATTTTAATGAAGGATGATTCGGATAAATGATCTATCGATTCTTCCGTTTTCACACGATAAAACTCTGCAAAAATACGCTGATGCGAGAGGACATGTTTCATTGATACGACATGTTCGAACT
Source organism: Dysgonamonadaceae bacterium (assembly GCA_029975415.1). Taxonomy (GTDB): domain Bacteria; phylum Bacteroidota; class Bacteroidia; order Bacteroidales; family Dysgonomonadaceae; genus Seramator. Next base: position 17,090 of record JARKPE010000071.1, read on the forward strand.
GCACGGAATGGCTTTTCGAAAACCATTTTCTGAATTTTTCTTCGTCCGAGATTTCGATGAGCGAAACTTGTTCGGAGGTTTC
>JARKPE010000081.1 GCA_029975415.1 Dysgonamonadaceae bacterium
TAACAAAAACTCCAAACGTGATCAAAGAAATAAGAATAAAATCGGTATTTCTCAACAAGGTTTTCACCGATTTATTAGATTGGCTCTTCTCTACCTTCAAAGCTGGTTTGATAATTGCAGGCCGCGATTCGGGAAGACTGAAGTATGCCCACAAACTTGCAATGACTCCCATAGCAGCAAAAACATAAAAAGGAGTATGTAATCCAAAATATTGAGCGATAAACCCGCCCATCGTAGGGCCAAGTCCGGCCCCCAGCAAGACACAACCCTGATAAAAACTCATCAACTTTCCCCGATTTTCATCTGTGCTGATATCTGCCAACATTACCATTGCTGCCGTGGTGTACATAGCCGACCCAATTCCCTGAACAAAACGAAAAGCAAGAAAAATCCAGTAAGTATTGGAAATGGCGCAACCAATTGATCCCAGGGACAAAATAAGGGGGCCAACAATCAATACCGGTCGACGACCAATTCTGTCGGTCAATTTGCCCGCAGGAATATCTACCAGCATTCGGGCGATGCCGAAAACCGTGATCAACATTCCGATCATCGTCATATTTACGCCAAACGTTAACGCATATTGTGGAAGAATCGGGCTCACCAAGCCGATTCCCATCATCATGATGATAACCTCGACACAAAGGATAATAAGTGTTTTATTGCTTCTGAGTCGGTGAAATATTCGTTGGAAAATCATGTACCCTATTTTTTCATATAGATCCGCATCAGTTTAAAAAATATCAATCTCGGAGCAGGAAACTCTTAGATGCGGTTCATAAAAAAAAGAAAAGCGCTCATTCACGGCGCTTTTTTGTGACTCCGACAGGATTCAAACCTGTAACCTTCTGATCCGTAGTCAGATGCTCTATTCAGTTAAGCTACGGAGCCAATCATTCGATTTTGTGAATGCAAAGGTACGATTTTTTATGTTATTTGCAAAAAATAATTTCAAAAAACTTGATAATTGCTACACCGATCGCATTTTTTTATCCTTACTCAATCGAAACCGTATCCCCATCTATTGAAAGTTCACCCTGATCGACGAGGAAACGTATGACCGAAACCGTTTTTTCACTCTCGACGGATGAATGTGGATTAGCCAATTCGGACAAGCGTGCAGGTGACTGAGTCAACCGTTCGACTAACTCCGTACGAATGCGATTGAATTCGAAATTCGATAATCCGGTTTCATTCTTTTTCAAGCATACGTCGCAATGGCCGCAATCCTTCGGATCGAGTTCGTTGAAGTAGATCAGCAACATGCGGCTGCGGCAAACGTAGTCCTTCTCGGCATATTCAATCATCGCTTTGATGCGGCTTTCGAAACGAGTTTTCCGTTCTTCGTACACCGATTTGGGTATTTTCACAAAGCGGGTTTCTTCGCGCGATTGCGAAAATACGATAAAGGGCGTTTTCTTCTGTGGTACGTAGCGTATGAATCGCATCCTGGCCAATTGCGAAAGCATTTCGTAAACATCCTGACGAGTGCTTCCGGTTTGCGAAGCAAGCAAAGTTTCGTCGATATACACATCATCCGAAAACAACCCGGTGTAATTGCGCAGCAGAGCATGAACAAGGTTATCAAGTTGTTTGTCGAGATTCAACCCGTACAACTCGTCACGCAGAACGAGAAATCTTACCCGTGAACGAGCGTCCACTTCTTCTGTATATTCGATGTATCCCGAAAGTTCGAGAATCTTAAGTGCATGATGTGCTTGCAAAATCGGAAAACGGAATCGTTGACAGAAATCCTGCAAATCGAAATCGTAAACGCTCAAAAAACCCGATCCGACAGCTATCTGATAATAATTGCCCAACGCTTCATACACCCGCAAGATGAAGTTACGCTCGGGGAACGTGTCCGAAATTCGCTTTTTGAGCTTTATCGAATCGGCTTTGTTATACAGAATCGTAGCATACGAGCGTTTGCCATCGCGTCCCGCACGACCGGCTTCCTGGTAATATTCTTCGATGGAGTTGGGCAAATCTACATGAATCACCGATCGCACATCAGGCTTGTCGATTCCCATCCCGAAAGCGTTGGTAGAAACAATCACACGACATTCGTCATTTTTCCAGGCATTTTGCCGAGAGATCTTTTCTTCATGAGATAATCCGGCATGAAAAAAATCGGCCGCAATTCCGTTTTTTTTAAGAGCCCTCGCAATTTCTTTAGTCTCGCTCCGACTGCGCACATAAACGATAGCCGTTCCGGGAACGGATTGGAGAATATGAACGAGTTCGGCTACCTTATTCTCGGTTTGTCGCACTACATACGACAAATTTTCACGCTCGAAACTCATTCGAAAAACGTTCTTTTCCTTGAAGTGCAGTTTTTCCTGAATATCGTTCACCACTTCACGCGTAGCCGTAGCCGTAAGTGCCAGAACGGGTACATTGGGAAGAAGCTCACGAATTTCGGCAATTTTAAGGTACGAAGGCCGAAAATCGTATCCCCACTGTGATATGCAATGCGACTCATCCACAACAAGCAAGCTGACATTCATCGCTTTCAGTTTGGTCTGAAAAATGTCGGAACCTAATCTTTCAGGCGAAACATATAAGAATTTGTAATCGCCAAAAATACAATTTTCGAGATTTGTTATAATTTCTTCACGCGACATTCCTGAATACACAGACAATGCCTTGATACCTCGCAAGCGAAGATTGTCCACCTGATCTTTCATCAGAGCAATGAGAGGTGTGACCACCAGACATATACCGGACAATGCCATTGCAGGCACCTGAAAGGTGAGGGATTTGCCTCCACCTGTTGGCATCAGCCCGAGCGTGTCCTTTTGCTCCCAAACGGATTGAATGATTTCTTTCTGAAGTGGACGAAACGATTCGTAACCCCAGTATTTTTTCAATATTTCATCAAAAAAACCCGCTTGCATATCGTACTCTTAGATTTTTTATTCCGACAGGCGCATATCTTTCACCATCAGTTGAGTAAAAGTATTGCTACCATGCGAATTCTCCTCAATATTGTAGCAAATATCTACGGGATGCTTTTCTTTGAATAATCTGAAATAGGAATCTTGTCCGAAAGCAATCCCCTGCAATGGTCGGGTGACGGATGAATCTATGATCTCCATCTTGATGTGATGCAGTTCCTTTCCTACGAGTTTGCTCCCTCCGGCATCCACCACATTGCGCGTAAGAAAAACAGGATTTTCGTTTTCGGGGCCGAAAGGACTGAACATTGACAGGTCGCTCACAAATTTGGGGGTGATTTTGCACAACTGTATTTCGGCATCAATCAGGATCTGCGGCTGCATCATCTTTGGTTTTATCTCGTCAAAGGAAATAGCACTGAAACGACGTTTGAATTCCTCCAGATTTTCTTCCTTCAAAGTCAATCCGGCAGCGTATGTATGTCCGCCGAAATTCAAGAGCAAATCGCGGCACGCCTCAATAGCCTTATAAACGTCGAACCCGGGCACGGAACGTGCCGAACCGGAAATCATTCCATTGGATTTGGTAAGTACGATAGCAGGACGAAAATATTTCTCGGTGAGCCGTGAGGCTACAATCCCCACAATTCCCTTGTGCCATGTTTCATCGTAAATGACAATACTGTTGTTGTATTTCAAATCGATCTGCGAATCAATGAATTCGATGGCTTCGTCAGTGATCTTTTTATCGAGTTCACGACGATCTTCGTTGTATTTGTCGATGTTCTTGCTTTTGATGCGTGCCGACTCAATATCGTTGGCCAAGAGCAGATCAACCGCTTCCTTGCCATTCATCATTCGTCCCGAGGCATTGATGCGTGGCCCTATTTTAAATACAATATCGCTTACGGTGAGCTTTTTGTGATTGAGTCCGCAAATTTCGATGATACCCCGCAATCCGTAGCTCGGATTAGAGTTTAACTGCTTCAAACCGTAATACATAAGTATCCGATTTTCGCCCGTAATGGGCACAATGTCAGAGGCGATACTTACCGCTACCAAGTCGAGCAAAGGTTCTATATCCGAAAACGGAAAACCGTTACGAACGGCAAGTGCCTGCACCAACTTAAAACCTACACCACATCCCGACAGCTCGTCGTAGGGATAGATGGAATCGGGACGTTTGGCATCAACCACAGCCACTGCATCCGGAAGTCGATCATCAGGCATGTGATGATCACAAATAATAAAATCGATACCTTTTTCTTTGGCGTAAGCCACTTTTGAAACGGCCTTAATGCCGCAATCGAGAGAAATGATGAGCTTCACGCCCGTCGAGACTGCATAATCGATTCCTTGAAACGATATGCCATACCCTTCATCGTACCGGTCAGGAATGTAATAATCAATATTGTTTGTGATCTTTCGCAAGAATTTATAAACAAGTGATACTGCCGTGGTGCCATCTACATCATAATCACCATAAATTAATATTCTTTCTTTGTTGCCCAACGCTTTCTCGATACGCTTTACGGCAATTTCCATATCGGGCATCAGAAAAGGATCGTGCAAATCGCTGAGACTAGGATGAAGAAATTTTTCGGCTTCTTCTTTCGTGGATAAGCCTCTGCGAACGAGCAACTCGGCTAGTACCGGATCGATATTTAACTCTTGCGCTATTTCATTTTTCCTCGTTTTTTGGTCGTTTGAAAGGGTTACGTAATTCCATCTGTAAATCATTTATAACGTTTTTTTCTTTACTCTCTTCAACGGAATATAAATTCCGATATATAAAAATCGACTTCTCGGATCGTTTATTCAAATTGCTGACCGACATCGATTTATGGTATAGTTGACCGAAAAATCGCTTTTCGGTAATTCAAAACGTAAAGGTAATATTATTTTTTCAGTGAATATCTATTTCGATTTTTTTCATACAACTTTTTTAAGCTCTGCTCGGAAATCATTCGCCAATCTCATTTGCAAACAACATCCATAAATCTGAACTTCACTGTAGTATCGTTCGTGGGCTATCGCATAAGTCATACCTCATGCCAAACCATTTATTGTTTTTTTCTACTTATTTGTACCTTTGCACAAAATATTCATCTATTTTATGGAAATTGCAGCATTGGTGTCAGGGGGAGTGGACAGCTCGGTAGTGGTTTATCGTCTCAAAGAGATGGGCTACGACCCGACCATTTTTTATATTCAGATAGGAATGCAGGACGAGGAGGGATTTATCGACTGCCCTTCGGAAGAAGATATCGAGATTGTTTCGTATATCGCAAAAAAATACGGATGTCGCTTCGAAGTAGTTTCGCTACACGAAGAATATTGGAACAGCGTGGTAAAATACACCATCGACTCGGTCAAACGAGGACTGACTCCCAATCCCGATATGATGTGCAACAAGCTTATCAAGTTTGGTGTTTTTGAGCAGAAGTGGGGACATCAATTCGACAAAATAGCTACCGGACATTATGCTACAACTGCTGAATTGGGCGGGCTGACATGGCTATCGACGGCCAAAGATCACGTGAAAGATCAAACCTATTTTCTGGGGCAAATCAGTTACATGCAAGTTTCGAAACTGATGTTTCCTATTGGCGATCTGCTAAAGCAGCAAGTGCGGCAAATCGCTGCCGAACAAAAACTTCCTTCGGCACAGCGCAAAGACAGTCAGGGAATTTGCTTTCTGGGAAAAATCAACTACAACGATTTTATCGCCCGCTATCTGGGAAAAAAGGAGGGGCTTATCGTGGAATTCGAAACCGGCAATATACTTGGCAAACATCAAGGATACTGGTTTCACACTATCGGACAGCGCAAGGGACTTGGGCTAAGTGGCGGGCCATGGTTTGTGATCAAGAAAGATGTTAATCGCAATATTGTGTATGTATCGAAGGGCTACGATACGAAATATCAATATGGAGACGTCATTAATCTGCAAGGTTTCGAGTTTATTACAAAAGATGTTTGGGGTGATTTCGAGGGCGAAAAGGAGATCACTTTCAAGATTCGACACACTCCCGAATTCACGCGAGGAAAAATTTCAAAGACAGGTGATCTCTATCGCATACAGTCAGCAGAACCGGTACAGGGAATAGCGGCAGGACAATTCGGAGTCGTGTATGATGAGACGCAACATCTTTGTTTGGGCAGTGGCATGATTATCTGAGGCATTCGTCTTAAATAGTTTGAATGATGCGTTTGTTTTAGGATTCGCTTTGCAAGATATGGAAATATTTCAAAACATACGTTTCGTAGATATTATCGAAATATTGGGAACGTTCGCTTTTGCCATAAGTGGCATCCGTTTGGCTTCGGCCAAACAATTCGATTTGTTCGGAGCTTTTGTGGTAGGTTTTGTTACTGCCATAGGCGGAGGAACGGTACGCGATATTTTTCTGCATGTGACGCCATTTTGGATGCTCGATACCGTATATCTGTGGTGTTCGTTGGCAGCACTCATTTTTGTAATGATTTTTCGAAAGCATTTGGTAAGTCTCAACAACACATTCTTCTTGTTCGACAGTATCGGATTGGGCCTTTTTGTGGTGGTCGGCGTCGAAAAAACCGTTTTTATGGGTTTCGAACCCTGGGTGGCAATAACGATGGGAGTTATCACCGGTACGGTGGGAGGCATACTACGTGATATCTTTATCAACGAAGTTCCGCTCGTCTTCCGAAAAGATATTTATGCGCTTGCCTGCGTGGCCGGAGGAGTAGTCTTTACCGCTATGTATTCTGCGAAGGCAAATATGTTTCTCACCGAAACGATGACAGCTGTTACCGTGATTGTAATCCGGCTGATGGCGGTAAAATTTCATTGGCATATGCCAATCGTGAAAGGAGAATAGAGTGATTTTAGCTGCCTCACGTTAAAAATCACCTAAGAACGACAAAATACAAACAGATTATTCAGCCGAAACACCGAAAAGCATAAAGGAAGAAAAACAATGTGTGACACGACTTTCCGTTGTGTCCATCTTTTACGGAATCTCTTCCGGTGCAATTCGATTATTCGAGGGCTTCAAATTTCCATGAAAAGATTTTTATGGCGATCAAATAAACCATTTGATATTAAAAAAAGGATTTTGTATGCTACAAAATCCTTTTTTTAATTAATTTATGAAACGAAGATCGTATTATTTTTTCTCGATACCAAGTAATTCAACTTCGAAAATGAGTGTAGAGAATGGCTTAATAGTGCCTCTGTCTTGCGAACCGTAGGCAAGATCGTAAGGAACATAAATTCTCCATTTCGAACCAACAGGCATCAATTTCAGGGCTTCTGTCCATCCGGGTATTACCTGAGTAACTCCGAAAACGGCAGGTTCACCTCTTTGAACACTACTGTCAAAAACTGTTCCATTGATCAACGTTCCGTGATAATTCACTTTCACACGGTCGGTATCTGTGGGTATCTGCCCGGTTCCGGCTCTCAAAATTTCGTATTGCAACCCGCTGGGAAGTGTTACTACACCAGGACGTTTGCTGTTTTCCGCCAAATATTTTTCGCCGGCAGCAATCGAATCTTTATATTGCTCTTTCAACTGAGCCTCTTGTTTTTCAGCCTGTTTTTTCTGTGCTTTTTCTATTTCATTCTGAACGTACAAATTTGCGTCCATTTTCGACATAGCAAGTTTTTCGTTCTTCAACGTGTTAACCAATCCGGCAAGGAGTTGATTAGTGTTGATTTTTTTGGTGGTATCGTCTGCAAAAACCAGTTGATTGAACTGCGGTAACATGTGTTGAGAGATTTGCTGGCCAATTCATAATCCGTGAATGT
>JARKPE010000088.1 GCA_029975415.1 Dysgonamonadaceae bacterium
TGGCACTCGAATATTTCCCCGTAAGCCTCAAAAAAGGAGTTCGATTGACATACGACTCGAGCAGGTTGAGGGCTAAGGGTTCATCGTCAATTATCCAGCAGTTGAGTATCATACGACGTTGCAACGGTATTAATGGTTAAATGGGTGATATAGGTGTCGTCCGACACTTTCGTGTTCCATACATAACGATTTGGGTAAAGCATTTCGAGGCGCTTTTGTACCTGCTCGAGGCCGATACCCTTGCCACTTTTGTCGGATTCGGTTTTGGGGAAATAACTGTTTTCGCAGACGAAATCAACTTTGCCGCCGTTCAACTCTTTCAGTTTAATACGAATGAACGAAGGCTTGTCTCCGCTGATTCCGTGTTTGAAAGCATTTTCGATCAGAGAGATAAAAATAAGAGGAGCAATTCGTGTCGAAGTGTTGGGCAGGATTTCGAAGTCGGTACTCAATTCCACATTGTCGGAAAGTCGGATACGCATCAAATCCACATAATTGCGCATAAAATCGACTTCTTGCACCAGAGGTACAAAGGTTTGATTATTATCGTATAAAATATGGCGAAGCAGTTTGCTCAAATCTTGCACAGCCTGTTGAGCCTGTGACGGATTAAAATCGATAAGGGCATAAATATTATTAAGTGTATTGAGCAAAAAGTGTGGATTGATTTGATTTTTCAAATTTTGCAATTCGGCTTCCGTTTTTGCTTTTTCCAGTTCTTTTCGTTTGTTCTCGTCCTGCATCCATCGACCGCTCATTCGAATTGCCACGCTCAATCCTACAACGGTGATGAGCGACATCATATCTCTCAAAATAAAGGGAAGAACACGCGGTGGTCTTTTTTTTCGGCGAGGTGGCCTGCCTGACGAGAAAATATTTGACACTAAATCGTACGAGAAATGCATCAAAACGGCCAATCCGATAATCAGGAGTAGATTGATGAAGATAAATTCTTTAATCTTATGGGTAAAAAGGAATTTATCGATTAGATAACAATAATTGATGTAAAAGATCAACATGAAATACAACGTAGTCATGGTCGATCGCCAAAAGTACGGCCACGAAATGTTGCTTCCCCTGTCGGTAAACAACAAAGGAAGCGCCAAAACAATTACCCAAACAAATACATGTATAAATAAATTGTCGTTTCGTGTTGAGATTGTTCTTTTTTGTATCATTTACAAAATATGGTTGCAAATATAACCGTTTTATCCGGAAAACATCGAGCGGATCGAAGTTAAAAGTCCGCACCCGGATGAAATCCGCCACCTCTTCCTCCGCCGGGTCCGCGCATCATGTCTTCGCGAGTGGCTCCTCCTTTAAATATATTGAATCGATATACGAAGTGGAACATAAAATAACTGGTAAGCGTGTTGGTTTGTGTGTCGCGAATATAGTTTGCAGTAACCGAACGGCTGATGTTGCTGCGTTGCTGTAAAATGTCGTAAATCTTGAATCGTAATGTGCCGTTTTTTTGTTTGAAAATTTGTTTTTGAACTGATGCATTCCATAACCATTCGTTTTGCTGGTAGCCATCCGCATAGCCTGTATTGCTCGAGTAGTTTATATCGCTTTCTATCGAAAAGTCGTAAGGGAGATAAATCGTGGTGTTGGCCGATCCACCGTAGTTGTAGTAATTCTGATTCTGCTGGCCTTCGAGACTGTTTCGAACGCCGTTGTAGCTAATGTTGCCCCGCACCCCGAAATCGATGGCATCCGAACGATAATTCAGTCCGAGTGTCTCTCCCAGATTGGTCACTTTACTCAAGTTGGCTTCGCCGTTCGAAAACCCGTTGGTATGACTATAGCCGGCAAATGTCGTCGAGAATATTGAGAATTTGATGTTTTTGAGAGGTAGGTTGAGCATGAGTCTGCCGTTTGTATTCCAATTTCCCGCTACATTTTCGTAAGTGGTTTCTTTCCTCCCGGTTGATTTATCCGTAAAGGTAGAAGAAACAATATCGTTGGTCAAATACCGAAAATTGCCGAAAAAGTTGAGTGCCCGGTTTTTTTCGGGATTAAAGTTCATAAAGCGAATATTTACCCTATGTTCGAATGAAGGCTTAAGATCGGGATTTCCGTAAGTAACGTTCAACGGGTCAGATACGTCCACCACAGGAGAGAGTTGAGTTACCGAAGGTTGATCGGTATTGCCATTGTAGCGGATCCGCAAGTTTTTCTGGCGACTCCAACGGTAATTGAATTGTGCCATTGGGGCAAAATTCCATACATTTTGCGTGAGATCGTGAATGTTTTTTTCGCCAATAAATGTTTTACTTCTCGAACTCGAAGGCTGTGCGCTTATACCGAGCATATAGTCGAAAATGCCTCTGTCGGCTCTGAAATTCAATTCGATGGACTGATTTACGAATTCGTTTTCGAGGCGCTTGCTATAGAGCGAGTCCAGTACGGTGTATGCGCCATCGGCATCTTTCGATCGGGTATCCCTGTTCGATTCCGAATTGTTCTGGCGGTAACTATACGCCAACTGAAGAAAGTTCTGTCCGCCAAGAGGTTCCACATACGAAATATAGCCGCGAAAATTATTACTTTTACTTTCATTCGTAAATTTCTGATCGATGAGGTCATCCTCTTTAGTGCCAAGGTAATACGTGTTAGAGAGGTTATTACCCGAGTTTTGCGTATCGCTCATCCCTCCCCGCAACTGAAAACTGATCACACGACCGGGTTTTCCCAATGTGCGACTTACATCGAGTCGGGCCGACATACTTTTGCCGTCTCCTTCAGATTGATAACGCGAATCCCCATAGTTGACGGTATCATTTATTGTGCCGGTAGTAATGAAATCTCCCGTTTCACTTCTCCTATTGTTATAGATCGAACCTTCCGGTTGAAATATAATTCGGGTGAGCGTGTCGGGATTCCATTCCATACGCAGATTCATGTTGAAATTCTGACTGTAATTGTTCGAAAGATTATTTTCGTCTTCGATGGTATTTCCGGTGCTTAAAAGGTTTTGTGTGTGCACTTTGGATGTAACCGTATTATCGGTAGATCCGTATCGGATGTTGCCTCCAAGTTTAAGTTTGTCGGAAAATGTTTTTACAAAATTAAAACCGGCATTGTTTGATGTCGAGATGCCGCTGTTGTTCCCACCGAACATACCTCTTCCGCCTCGTCCTCCCATGCTTCCAAACATGCTAGAAGCCAAATCGGAAAAACCGGCGTTGTTTGTGTTGTTCAATCCTCCCAGAAAAGTGAATTGATCTTTATTTTTCATGTAATTGACCAT
>JARKPE010000094.1 GCA_029975415.1 Dysgonamonadaceae bacterium
CCCGTGAATTGAAAACGAAAAGAACAATAATAAAACGAAAAGAATAGCATATTTTTTCATCGGTACTGTTTTTTAGATGGTGTGAATCAATGTATGAATAATTTTGCCCGTAAAGAGTGAAGATCATTATTTTATCTGGTCAAATCCTTTGCCATAAACGCCGACGACATTGCTCTGCGAGATGAAAGCGTTTTCGTCGATGCGCTTTACGAGCCGGAAAATTGAATTAGCTTCGGTTTTGCGGGCGAGCACGATAAGTACTTTTTGCGGTTGTTTCGAATACCATCCCATTCCATCGAGCACGGTACATCCTCGATGAAGCTCTGTATTGATGTGCGAAGCGATTTCGTCGAATTTCTGTGAGAAAATGATAAATTGAACCGATTGTCTCGCGCCATTAATCACCATATCTGCTGTATAGTACATGACGGAAATGACGATAAGCCCGTAAATAATTTTTTCGATGCTGTGAAAGAGCAAAAACGAGCTGCAAACGATAAAAAAATCGATATACAGCAGTCCGCGTCCCATGCTGATGTATTTATACTTGGTTATGATGGCCCCAATGATATCGGTTCCGCCGGTACTTGCATTCATCGAGTAAACGAGACCAAGCCCGATGCCACAACAAAAAGCTCCAACAATACTTGCCATTAGCGGATCGGCATGAATAATAGGTCCCTTTATCAATTGTTCTGCAACTCCCATCAAAACGGTAATTCCTGCTACACCATAAAGCGATTTAACTACATAGTTTTTACCCAAGATGAACCACGCAAGAATCATTAAGATTGTATTCACTACCAGGTAAGTAAGGGATACGGGTATTCCAAAAGCGGTTTTTAGCAATACGCTCACACCTCCCAGCCCACCGGCAACAATCTGATTGGGAATAATAAACCCGTTAAATCCAACAGCGAAAATAATCAGCCCGATGGTAATCGTAACGTAATCTTTCCAATAGAAAGATTTAAGGTAATTAGTTTCTTTGGCCATTATTGCAAAATGTTGTAAATTATTTTTATACCACTACATTCACAATTTTCTTCGGAACAATGATAATTTTTTTGGGTGATTTTCCTTCAAGCCATTTCTGTGAGTTGGGATGAGCAAGAACAGCCGCTTCGATTTGCTCTTGCGTGGCGTCAGCCTGAAAATCGAGTGTGAATCGTGATTTCCCGTTAAACGAAATCGAATAAGTGAATACGTCCTCCTTCAGATATGACTCGTCGAACGAAGGCCAGGCAGCATCGCACACCGATATTTCGTTGCCCATCAAATGCCACAATTCCTCCGAAATGTGCGGCGCGAAAGGCGAGAGACAAATAACAAAGTCGGTTAGCACGGAACGGTTTCGACATTTGAGAGACGAAAGTTCGTTGGCACAAATCATAAAAGCCGAAACAGCCGTATTGAATGAAAATGTTTCGATATCCGAAGTAACCTTTTTGATGAGTTTATGGATCGATTTTAATTCGTCACGTGTCGGTTCAGAATCCTGTAGAGCGAGTTTATCTCCTTCAAAAAAGAGATTCCAAAACCGACGAAGGAATCGGTAAACGCCGTCGATGCCGTTGGTATCCCAGGGCTTGGATTGTTCCAATGGTCCAAGAAACATTTCGTATAATCGTAAGGTGTCTGCTCCGTAACTTTCGACAATATCGTCGGGATTGACCACATTGAACATCGACTTTGACATCTTTTCCACCGCCCATCCGCAAATATATTTGCCGTCTTCGAGAATAAATTCGGCCGTTTTGTATTCGGGATTCCAATTACGAAAAGCTTCAATGTCGAGTACATCGTTATGAACAATGTTCACATCTACGTGAATGGGGGTAACATCGTATTTATCTTTCAGGTTGAACGAAACAAATGTATTGGTTCCCTTGATGCGATAAACGAAATTGCTTCGTCCCTGAATCATTCCCTGATTAACGAGTTTTTTGAATGGTTCTTCTTCACAGGAAATGCCCAAATCGAAAAGGAATTTGTTCCAAAAGCGGCTGTAAATCAAATGCCCCGTAGCATGTTCGGTTCCTCCGACATAAAGATCGACATTGCGCCAATATTCGTCTGCATTTTTCGAAACCAATGCTTCGTCGTTATGCGGATCCATATAGCGGAGATAATAGGCCGAAGATCCTGCGAATCCAGGCATTGTGTTCAATTCCAGCGGATAACCGTCTTTTGTTTTCCAATTTTTTGCACGGCCAAGTGGCGGTTCACCCGTTTCGGTAGGCAAGAACTTGTCCACCTCAGGCAATTCGAGAGGCAGCTCACTCTCGTCGAGTGTGTAAGGCATGCCATCTTTG
>JARKPE010000109.1 GCA_029975415.1 Dysgonamonadaceae bacterium
AAAAATGGGTAGTTGTATATCATAAATCTGAAATCCGAAAAATCCGCCAGTCAGCAAACCACAGAAAAACGCCGAAGCGCCCAAAATCTGCACCAATGTCAACATCCCTCTTAAATTAGCCGAAAGGGTTTTCCGCATAAAAATTGCAGCGACAGTGGACACAAGAAAGAGAAACAGTCCGTAACCGATATCACCAAGAGACAATCCGAAAAATATCATGTAGAATGGAGCAAAGTAAGGAGTCAGATCTATCTCATTATACTTGGGCAACATATACATTTCGGCTATCGGCTCGAAAAGTCTTGCAAATTTATTATTCTTGAATTTGATAGGGACATCGTCTTCGGGAGCGGGATCAGAAATTTCGAAATAGGCATTTTTCGATTCGAGATATTGCGAAATCTCGTTCATATTGTCCTCGGGAGCCCATCCTTGCAAAAGCATCAATTTATCGTCTGCAAGCTTGTTGCCGCTACTTTTAACACGGGCAAAAGTAATCTCCGATTCAACTTGTTTGATAGCTGCGTCTATCGAGGGAATATCTGCAGATAGTTGTGTCATCTGCTGTTCGAGCTGCCGCATTTCGTCTTTCAACGAATCTATCAACCCATTGAGTTTGCTAAGCGAAACTTCCGGAATCTTCACTTCTTCGATCCCAAGTTCATCAACAAGGGTATCACTCTTGGTAACGGCAACAAAATACGTTTTTGAACCTTCCTGCTTTATAACAATTGCATTTAACTTCGACTCCCATTCAGGATTATATTGAGCATTCGGTACAACGCAAAAATGAATTTTATAGCCGCTATCGGCTATTTTTTTCAACATCTGGGGATCGAAATCGCCCCAAGGTGCTATTGTATCTCGTTCTTTTGTTGCAACTTGCAATTGTTGTTGAAGTAAAGCTTTTTTCTGTTGTATGCTATCCACTTCATCAATCAACTGAAATCCCCGTTGTATATCGGCGGGATGAAGTGTTTGATCATTCTTTTTATCTCTCGCTTTAATCAATACTTTTTTGGTTTCTTGCAATTGTTTAAGTTTAGCTACAAGAGATAGAGATGCCTCATCGTCGGAAACAACTTTATCATTGGTGGCAACGTGAATCAATCCCAAATCACGCAGATCGTTGAGAAACACTTCATAATCTTTATAAAATACCAAAAAGGTAAATTTTTTCATTTTCGCTACCATAGGCTATTTCCTTCCTGTTTGCGTTGTTCCTGATGAGCTCGCATGATTTTCTGAGACGATTTGGAGAGATTTTCTTCATCTTCGAGATAACGTTTTATTTTCAAAATAGCATCCTGATAACCGGGAATCTGAACTTTTTCAAACAAGTTGACTTTTTGCGTAGTTTTTTTTCGCGCAAACTCCAATCTTGTTAATTTCAATTCATAAAAATCACGTTTGATGCCTATTTCGGCCAACGTCTCAAGAGTTTTAATCCCATCCAAAAACCATTTAGGTTGATTGAATAAACTGAACGGCTTTATCTCAAAATCCACTTTGTCGAGTGACGGAACAGGAACACCGGCAATTTTTTGTCTCGTTAGATGAACATCTTTAATACTGACAAGCGAAGCATCGAATTCTGTCCACAAGCCCACCATCTTATCATAGGAATGGATTTTTTCTTCCAGCTCCTTCTCAAGCAGCTTCATTTCGTTTTTTGCCTTTTTCACTTCCATTCGCAAAGCGGTTTCCTTGCTTTGCAGAGTAGGCAATGCCCGAATCCTGATGTTTAGCTGTTTTTCGAGTTGTTGACGCGCCGTTTTATTGTATTGAAATTTGATTGCCATCTGATAAAAGAGTGAAAACGTTGGAAAATAACATAATTAGTTAGTCCAATATTTTTCGACCAATTCTTGTTTCATATTCACTTCCGACGGTTTGAAATGCCTCGAAAGCAAACTCCACGTTTTATCCAACATTTCAGTTGTATTTAAATTAACGTCGATCGAAAGTATATATTCGGAATAATCGCGAGCAAAAGCCAGTGCCCGTTCATCGTAATCTGTGAGATCGAACCCGTTCTCGAGTTTCGTTTTTGCATTGGCTGCGTCGGCATAAAGTCTGACGGCAGCATTCATAATCTGAGGATGATCTTCACGTGTTTTCTTACCTTGAACCAATTGTTTCAAGCGCGAAAGCGAACGGAAAGGATCGACTATAACCTTACCCACATCACTATCTCGACGCAAAAACAATTGGCCTTCGGTGATATAACCCGTATTGTCGGGAACAGCATGAGTGATATCGCCTCCCGAAAGTGTAGTTACAGCCAGGATAGTGATGGATCCACCTGTCGGAAACTGGGCAGCTTTTTCGTAAATTTTCGCCAAATCGGAATAAAGCGAACCAGGCATCGAATCTTTTGACGGAATCTGATCCATACGATTTGATACGATGGCCAGTGCATCGGCATATGAAGTCATATCGGACAACAAAACGAGCACTTTTTCGTTTTTGTCGACAGCAAAATATTCGGCAGCAGTTAACGCCATATCCGGAACGAGTAATCGTTCTACAGCCGGATCTTCGGTAGTATTCATAAAACAAATGATCCGGTCTAAAGCACCCGCATTGCTAAACACATTTTTAAAATACAGGTAATCGTCATTGGTCATCCCCATGCCTCCTAAAATTATTTTATCGGTTTCGGCACGCAAAGCCACCGTTGCCATTACCTGATTGAATGGCTGATCGGGATCGGCAAAGAAAGGAATTTTTTGTCCGGAAACAAGCGTGTTGTTGAGATCTATGCCGGCTATCCCTGTAGCAATCAGCTCTGACGGTTGTCGTCTGCGTACGGGATTCACCGACGGACTACCGATAGGTCGTTCTTCGCCTTCGGGCACAGGACCTCCGTCTATCGGATTGCCATAGGCGTCAAAGAATCTACCGGCCAACTGGTCTCCAACTTTCAAAGATGGGGCTTTACCCAAAAAAACAACTTCAGCATTTGAAGGTATCCCTTCCGTTCCCTCAAAAATTTGAAGCGTCACCTCGTCTCCTATAATCTTCACAACCTGTGCAAGGCGACCTTCGACGGTTGCCAATTCGTCATACCCGACATCGGTAGCTTTCACCGAACAAGTAGCTTTTGTAATCTGGGTAATCTTCGTATATATTTTTTGAAATGCCTTTGCCATGATTTCAAATTTTCTTTTGAGAAACTAATGTTTTTAACTGTTCACGATATTGATTGTATTTGTCGGAGTTGAACTCGGCGTAATTCATCTGTTTGCCCACGTTGATCAATTCCTTAAAAAAATCGGCCACTTGATTGAAATTATCGAATTCGAAATCCGTACGGCAAATATCCACCACAATATCCAATATTTCTTTTTGACGCTCCATTGGTGTTACGGAGTCTATCAAATCAAATGCATCTTGTTGTAAAACAATAAAATCTATCAATTCCGATTTCCAGAATGTGGTGTGGTATTCCACCGGCACGCCATCATCACCTAATATGTTGATTTGTTCCGCGATTTCTTTTCCACGCAACAAACGAGTTCTGATTTCGTTAACTTTCAGCGTCCAATCGTTTGAAATATGTTCAGAAATAAATTCTTCGAATTCGGGATACTCAATGTATTTTGAATAAGATTCGATAGGATTAATGGCAGGATAACGTTTTTTATCGGCTCTATCTTGTTCGAGGGCATAAAAACATCGTGCGACTTTCTTCGTGTTTTCGGTTACCGGTTCTTTCAGATTTCCTCCGGCGGGAGAAACAGTTCCGATAAAGGTAATCGAACCTTCATGCCCGTTATTTAAAACCACGTGTCCGGCACGACCGTAAAAATTGGAAATGATCGCCGACAAATCCATCGGAAATGCATCGGGACCGGGAAGCTCTTCCAATCGGTTGCTCATCTCTCGCAGAGCTTGTGCCCAACGTGATGTAGAGTCTGCCATAAGCAAAACCTTCAATCCCATCGAACGATAATATTCGCCGATAGTCATGGCCGTATAAACAGATGCTTCACGAGCCGCCACCGGCATATTTGACGTGTTGGCCACAATGATCGTTCGTTCCATCAATTTTCGGCCGGTATGAGGATCAACTAATTCGGGAAACTCGGTAAAGATTTCGACAACCTCATTGGCACGCTCGCCGCAAGCTGCGATGATAACGATATCTGCCTCCGCCTGTTTGGATATGGCATGCTGAAGCACAGTCTTTCCCGTGCCGAAAGCACCCGGAATAAAACCCGTACCTCCTTCGACGATAGGATTTAGCGTATCTATTGAGCGCACTCCCGTTTCGAGTAACTTAAAAGGTCGATGTTTTTCCCTATAGGTTGTGATGGGAATTTTAACCGGCCAACGCTGAATCATATTAAGTTCGGATTCATTTCCCTCATCATCAACGACTACGGCTATGGTGTTATAGATATTGTATTGCCCGGCTTCAGCGATACTTTTCAGAGTGTATTGGCGGTTCATGGTGAAAGGCACCATGATTTTGTGTGGTTGAAAATTTTCATCAACTTCACCCAACCATGACCCTGCGGTTACCGCATCACCCACCTTAGCTATGGGCTTAAAATCCCAAAGTTTTTCTTCATCGAGAGGGAAAGTATATTCACCACGTTTGAGGAAAATACCATCCATCTTGTCGAGATCATTTTCGAGACCATCCAGATTCTTTTCCAAGAGACCGGGGCCAAGAACCACTTCGAGCATATGACCCTGAAATTCAACTGTCGAACCGACAGTTAACCCGCGTGTACTTTCGAATACCTGTAGATATGCATTTTTCCCTATAACCTTAATCACTTCTGACATCAAGCGGGTGCCATCGAGGTCGATATAGGCAATTTCGTTTTGGGAAACAGGCCCCTCCACCTCTACGATCACCAGATTTGAAATGATCCCTTTTACTGTTCCTTTTGTCAACATATATAATTTATTCTTGTTTGGAATCGTATTTGTTTAATTGTCTTCAGGGATTTCTATTTCGTTTTTCAATCTTTCTATCAATTGACGAAAAACGCGTTCACCTTCTTCTGCATTGAGGCTTACCCATCGTTCCAGTATCTGTAATTTGCACAAATAAGCAAAAATATATTCGATATCAAAATAATCGAACACGGTATTTTCTTCGAGCCATTCCCAGCGAAATTTATCGACTTTTCGTTCACGCTCGTAGATATCATCTTCTTCGGAGAGACGCTGAAGCGTATCAAAATATTCGAGTTCCTGACCTATACCAAAATCGCGAGCATTGATATTGAGTCGCATAGTTTTGGCAATCTCGTTATTACCTACAATTACACGTGCTGCATCCATCCTGTATTTTCGTGCATAGATAGCCGAAAACACGTTACCAATATTCAGATTGAGCTCGAACCAGCGAGCTATGAGGCTGTTTTTTGTCTCTCTGCCATAATCCATGTACAATGATGCGAGCAGATCCTCCCACAATTGGCCACTGTTTTGAGCTTCATCACTCAGCCAGCGTTGAATAAATTGAATATAGTACGAGGGGATTTTTTCGTTCGGCTTCACCAATTCGTAAGAAGCATCATCGATTGCTTCGATAATTTCATGTCGCGATAATACACCTAACGAATTTATGGCAGCGTCCTTGTTTTTGAGTATTTCGAGAAGGTTGCTATTGTCGTAACTAAAAAAATAGACATCCAGCAATTTTTTATCGACAGGCTTCAATTCTTCATCGAGTAAAGCTCTGAATTCCTCTACAGTGAATGGCAGTTTGGTGCTGTCGAACGAAAAATCGGGCAGACCGGACACAAAATAATAATATTGATTTTTGAATAGCATAGGCAAAATCAAACGGATATCGATGGCTGTCGGATACCTAAATTATTGAAATAAAAGCTTTTGAACTTGTGGGCGGAGAAACTCCTTAAAATATTCGATAAATTCTTCTTCGCCGAATTTAACCTTGTAGGAGCCATCCTCAGGAGATAGTGTAAATCCGCTTTTGATGCCGTTTACCGATTCTATCTTTAATCCTTTATCGAGTATGTCTTTTGCATTGGATGCAATGTAGTTTTCCATATCTTTGGCATTTGGAACGCCAATGGTAAGCTTCTCGTTTTTCGACCAGTTTCGCACCAGTTCTACAATTATTTTTTGAATAAATGTTTGATCCTGCATTGCTGCTTTCACATTCTCCGACACCAGCTTGTCTGTAATCAGATTTGTGATTTCAGTTTTGAGAGCTTCAATGGCTTGCGCTGCAAAAAGTTTAAGTTCAGCCTCGGTATTGCTTCGCATTTCTGCACTTTGCTTTTCGGCAGCAGCAATTATTTCTTGCGCCTTAGCTGTTGCTTCGTCTAAAATTTTCTTTTTTTGAGCGTTCGCTTCGGCAATAATTTTTTCGGCCTCCTTTTTTCCTTTTTCTACTCCTTCAGAGTATAATTTCGATGTGAGTTCCTGAATTTTGTCCATATATGATTTGAGATGTATTTAGAGCTAAATTTGAAACGAAATAACTTATGATTTATATTCAACTTATAGATATTGTGTTCACAAAGATATAAAACAAAAGTGTATTAGCCCGTAATAACCGAGCACTTTAATTGTATTTAATCTTTTTTATTACTTTTGTATCGGACAAGCTGATCCGATGGTGATATATTATACCGAAGGATTTCTAAGGGGTTATTACTAATTGTAGTTTCCCCTTTT
>JARKPE010000027.1 GCA_029975415.1 Dysgonamonadaceae bacterium
GATAAAGGGGTAGGTGAGGGATTCGAATTGCGAAGCCATTACAATGTAAACAAGTAGCGTAGAAATAATTAGAAGTATGAAAAGATCACCAAAGGTTTCTTGTTGATCTTCGAGTGAACCTGTAATTTCAATGCCAATGCCAGCCGGAATAGAAGTACTGTTGATCGCCTGATTTACATCCAAAACTACTTCGTTGAGAGCTCTGTTTAGAATATTGGC
Organism: Dysgonamonadaceae bacterium; assembly: GCA_029975415.1. Taxonomy (GTDB): domain Bacteria; phylum Bacteroidota; class Bacteroidia; order Bacteroidales; family Dysgonomonadaceae; genus Seramator. The sequence goes on from JARKPE010000027.1 coordinate 220, forward strand.
TTCTACAGTAACAATGCGTTCCCTGTTTTTTCTATCAATTTGCGGAAGCGAAGAGCTTTCGCGCACACTACCAAGGTCACGAACTTTTACGCCTACTCCCATTGGATTGTAAATCGTGATATTTTGAATATCTTCTAGCGATTGACGGTTTTTTTCATCGAAGCGCACTGTTATATCATACTCTTCACCTTGTTCGCGATATTGAGATGTGATCAGACCGTTCACTCTATTACGGATAGCGCTTGCAGCAGTAGCCATCGTAAACCCGTTGAGAGAAAGTTTTTCACGATCGAAATCTATTTGATATTCAATGCGGTAATCTTTTCGAGAAATAGTTACGTCTCTTAGACCTTTTATGTTCGAGAGTTTTGTTTTCAGCTCTGCCGCTATTCTATCTGTTGTGTTTAAATCGTATCCGTAGATATCCACGTTTACGTAGCTTCCGCCCATAGTGGACATTCTTCCACCACCAGGTTGAACATTGTAGCGGTAAAGTTCCGGCATTTGGGCCAAATCATTTCTTATCTCATCCGAAATTTCAAAAATCGTTTTCTTTCGTTCGCTTCGATCTACCATGCGAAGGGTAAAGTTAATCAGATTGGTTCCGTTATCTCTCATTGAGGCAAATAAATTGTTTTCATCGGCCTGACCTACAGTAAATGTTGCAATCTGAATTTCGGGATATTTTTCGCTAAACATTTTCTCAATTTTCAATCCGATTGCTCGAGTGATTTCCACACGTGTACCGGTTGGCATTTCTACTGTAATGGCAATCTGATCGTTATCGGCCGCAGGCATAAATTCTGTTTTAAGAGTCAGTGCCGAAATAATGGCGCCACCAACAAAAATCGCACCTATAATTCCGATCGTTGTCCAACGATGACGTGATGTCCAATTAATCAATCGTGCATACTGCTTGTCAAGATTGTTAAGCATTGGCAAGATCGTTTTTTGATACCATTTGTCGAATCCATTGTTATTCATGTCTTTAGTAGCTCTCAACATGTGCGAACTCATCATCGGTGTGAGGCTCATAGCTATAGCCAACGACAAACCCATGATAATAGTTACCATCCATCCGAGTTGTTCAAACATTATACCGGCAAGACCGGTAGTCATTGTCATCGGCAAGAATACGGCAAAAATAGTGAGCGTGGATGCGATAATGGACAATGAAACCTCTTCCGTTCCATAAACGGCTGCTTGTTTGGGGCGACTTCCTCTTTCCAAATGAGTAGTAATATTTTCGAGTACTACGATGGCATCATCCACTACCATACCGATGGCTATCGAAAGAGAAGACAACGAAATGACATTAATCGTGTTTCCTGTAAGCATCAGGTAAATGAACGAACCGATAAGAGATATAGGAATGGTTGTCAACACGATGATGGTTGCTCTCCATCGTCCCAAGAAAAATAGAACGACAAAACCCACTATTAGCAAGGCGAGCAAAATGGTTTCTGTCAAACTGGCGATAGCAACTTTGATAAAATCGGAAGTATCGGTGACTACTTCAAGTTTAATGTCAGGTGGTAGATTTTTTGTCAGTTCAGGAAGTCTTTCCTTTACGTTATTTACTATATTTACCGAATTTGCTCCCGTTTGCTTTTGAATAATGATGGTTGCACTGCGTTGGCCGTTAGTGTAGCTTTCCAGTACACGACTCTTAACCGTATCTACCACTGTAGCAACGTTATGCAGATATATGGGGCTTCCCTTACTGCTTCCAACAATCAGGTTGTTCAACTCTTTACTATCTCTCATTTCTCCTTCGAGACGCAGCATATAAGTTTTGGAACCAACATCAAAATTCCCTGCGGGAATGTTTACGTTTTCAGCGGCGATAACTTGTGCTATTTGCTCGAGAGAGAGTTGATAAGCTTCGAGTTTTTCGGGAGTTACATTCACTTGAACTTCACGCTGACTTGCTCCTGAAATTGCAACCGTACCAACTCCTTTTACTCTGTTCAACGGATTTACGATTTGTTCGTCCAGAATTTTGTACATGGCTTCTGAGCTTTGATCGGCTGTGGCTGAAAGCATCATCACAGGGATCATGTCGGTACTAAATTTCAGCAAAATAGGCGAAGAAGCTCCGTCCGGTAAAAATTGAGAGGATAGCTCCAATTTATCCCGAATATCGTTCATTGAAACGTCCGTATCGGTGCCATACTCAAATTCAAGCATGATAACCGAAACTCCGTCACGCGATTGAGAAGTGATATGTTTCAGGTTTTCAGTTGCATTCAATACATCTTCCATCGGACGTGTTACATTGGTTTCCACGTCATCTGCACCGGCACCTGGATAATAGGTCATTACCGATATTACGTTCATTTCGATATCGGGGAGCAAATCGACCGGTAACTGGAAATAGAAGATAAGTCCGATCAAAACAAGTCCGATATAGATCAATGATGTGCCTATAGGATTTTTTACTGCACTTTCGTATGATTTCATTTGTAACTTTTTTTCGTGTGATTTATTGTTACGAGCATTTTATTGGTTGATATTTGACACTACTTCAACTTCAGCGCCCTCGATAAGTCCTGCGCTTCCGTCAACAATAATTCTATCTCCTTCATTCAAGCCGGAAACTATTTCGTATTTGTCGTTTAATCTTGCGCCTAACTCAACTTTTGTGTAAACGGCTTTTCCTTCTTTTTCTATGAAAACATATCTTTCATCGGTGCCAACCTGTTTTTGAACAGCTCTGTCGGGTATGACGGGATGTTCTTTTGACCCAAAGTTAATCGTTACTCTTGCAAACATGCCGGGTCTGAGAATTGAGTTGGGATTATTTACGGTGATCTCTACGGGAAAAGTATGTGAAATAGGATCAATGGTAGGATAAACAACCGAAACTTTCCCTTCGAAAGTCTGATCTCCGATTGCATCTGCCTGTATTTGGACAGGAGTGTTTTTGGATACTTGCTGATAATAGCTTTCTGAAACATTTATCAATACTTTCACGGGATTGATATTTTCGATAACCAGAATTGGCAATTGTGCAGCCACATCACCCGGATCGTAGTTACGAGCCGTAACTACTCCGCTAATAGGGCTTATAAGCGTTGTATTTTCGATAAGGTTGGAGATCATTGTTTCCATTACTTGAATCTGCGACTCCAACTGATCGAGTTGTTGTTTGGAAACACCTCCCACCTTATACAGTTCGAGATATCTTTCATGATCTCTTTTGAGTGTAGATAGTTGAGTTTGTTGTTGTGAAAGGTTTGTTTGATCCATTACGACCAGTTTCTGCCCTTTCGAAACAGAAGAGCCTACATCCACTAAAATATTCCTAATGCGCCCGCCCATAGCCGGAGCAATATTGTTTTTCAGATTAGCTTCAACGGTTGCCGTAAATTTTGCAAGCTGATCCACCGAAACCACTTGCACTTCTTCAACGGTAACTTTTCTTTTTTCTGTTGTGGTTTGTGTCGAAGATTCTTTACCTCCGCATGAAGCAAGTAATAATACTGCCATTAAAGGAGCACATTTGATGATGTTGAAAGATGTTTTCATAACAAAAAATCATTACTTTATTATTATTTTTCTATTTATTTACATTCACAGGTTCGATGGTATATCCAAGAACTTTTTCGAGATCGGCTTTGGCTGCCAGATAATCATAAATGGCGTTTTTGTATTGCAATTCGGCATTGGTTACACCCAACGCGGCCGAATTAAGTTCTACAATAGTACCCATACCGGTTTCGTAGCGTTTCAGAGTGATGTCATACCCTTTTCGAGCTTGTTCTACCGACGATTGTGTAGCCACAATTTGTTCGATATTCTTATTAATCAGATCAATATTGTTTTTAACAGCAAGTTTCAGGTTTCGTTGAAGATCTATGCGTTGATATTGGAGTTGATTTATCTGCAATTCTGTTTGTTTCAGATTGTTATAGCGTTGTCCTCCGTTGAACAATGGGATTGATAAAGTAATTCCCAATGTAGAATAAGGATTCCACTTGTAGTCGCTAAATTTGAAATCGTTGTTTTGACTTATGTAGGTATATTGGAAGGATGACACCAGAGACGGAGCAAATTGCAATTTTTGCATTTCGTACATTTTTTTTACTTTTTCGGCTTGCAGATCGAACTGGCGCAAGTCGCTGTTATGCAATAGCGAGGTGTCGGCGGGAATCACAGCATCAAACATACTTTTATCGTAATCGTCGAGTGTTCCCACTATTTTCAAAGGAATATCATTATCAATTCCCATGTGGAGCTTGAGTTGCAGTTCAGCAATTTTCATCATATTTTCAGCCTGTAACATGCTTGGAATGATACTTTTCAGTCTGACGTCAGCCGTAATCACATCATATTCGGGAACAATTCCTTGTTTGTATTTATTGGTGATATTTTCCAAATTGATGGAGTCGGTTACGTATGTTTTACGGAAAAGCATGTAACTGTCGTGCGCGAGCATGAGGCTATAAAACGATTTCGTTACTTGATTTACCAAATTGATTTTTGATGAACGAGCTTGCTCCATCGATGTTTGAATATCGATTTCGCTCATTTGGATATTTTTCCAGAGAGATGGTACTACCAAAGGCAAACTTACGTTTAAACCACCTGTGTACATGTTCCAACGACCTACCTGTATGCCGTCTTGAGCACCTTCGGCCGGTGTCATCATTTTACCAAGAACTTCTACTACTTTAAGTTCCTCAGGGGTATATTGTGTAGGATCGATATCTCCGCCGAAAAATCCTCCATCGAGATACATCGTTTGCTTTTTGATAGTTCGTTGGTATTGTCCAATCAAATTGATTTCGGGAAGCAATGCTCCATAAGCGCTCTTTTTAGCATATTGCTTTTTAGTAATTTCCATATCGGCAATCTTAATGTTCGGGTTTTCACTCAAAGCAATTTCGAGAGCCGTATTTAAATCAATCGATAAGCTGTCGCGTTGTTGTGCGTTTGCATTTGATAATCCTAACAATCCGCAAACTAACATCATAATTCGAATAGTCTTTGCTTTCATTTTAATTATTGTTTCTGTTTTTTGATGTATGTTTTTTACTTCTCACAAGCGTTTTTTGCCAGATAATCGTCGATAATTTTGATTCCTTTTTCGGTAGAGATTCCACGAATGAAACTGATCATCATCGTGAAAAATAGTTCTTGAAAAGAAAACGGTGGCTTTTCAAGATAGGATGCCCTGATGTATATGTTCGTACTTTCTTCCATCAGAAAAGCGGTAACATCCACGTTTAAGTCTTTTCGTATATATTCCTCGCGGATACCTTTCACCAAAAATTTTTTTGCCTGATTGATAGATTTTTCATTTTCTTTCCTTATCTGTTCGTAAATATCCGGATAGTATTTGTAGATGTCCTCAAAAAATTTCACACTGTTTAGTGGTTTGTTTCTGTGAAACTCGATGATGCGGATAAAGATCTCGGCAATATTGTCGCTTTTGTCGATGATTTGGGATAGTTTTTTCTCCCGTTCTTCTTTAGCTTGCAATATAAATGTATTCAGTATTTCTTCCTTATCTCTGAAATTCTCATAAATAGTGCGTTTCGAAATTCCCATAGAAGTTGCCAAATAATCCATGGATACGTTTTTTATACCGTTTTCCAGGAATAATTTTCCGGCTTCTTTTACTATTCGTTCCTTTACGTCCATCTCTTTATTGCAAATTTAAAAACGCGCAAATATAAGATGAAAACTTGAAACTCAAAATTAGTTTTGAAAGTTTTAACAATATTTGCATACTGATGTAATCCGCTTGTAGAAAGGTGTTGCGATAGAGAGGGGAGAACGTGAAAATAATCCTTCATATAACTATTCTCTGTACAAAACGCCAAGTGCCAATAAATTGTTCGATCAGGTATTAAAATATCGATCCTATTGGATTTTCTGTTTTGCTATTTATGCTCTCCCTTTTTTGTAAGATGTTGCGAATGTTGGTCGTATATACTCTATGTAAAATGTTGTTGTTTTTTTTTGTAGCGTATCCTTATTTTGGTTTGCTCGTCGAACGATTTGTTTGTCATATTTCCGTTAATGAAATCAAGTTGAGTCATCAATTTTTTAAGTTTGTGGTTTGAATTGAAGGATAACGAAGGTTGGTAGGCATTGTCGTCCACAAAATCGATT